>JBEEPK010000081.1:0-8086 GCA_041191145.1 Bacteroidota bacterium | reverse complement strand
CGCATTTATCGAGCAAAGCAGAAGATTCGAGTGATTCTTCAGCCATTTATAGATGATTTATATAAACATTGATTAGAATATCATGAGTCAGGAATTTTCGCAATTCAGTCCTTCAGAAATGATCACATTGTATATGGATGGGGAATTACCCGATGCATTGCAACCATCTCTATTCGCCATGTTATCCGAGCAGGCAGAATTGCGCCAGGAAATGCAGGATCATTTCACGGTTCGCAGACATATGGATACCAATCTCATTGCTCCTCCACTTGAATTGGAGGAATCAATCATGCGAAGAATCGGGGCTGTAACTGTTGGTGCTTCATTGAATAATCCGGTATCGACCGGAATTGCCACCTCTGCAACTGCTTGGTTTGGGAAAGTCGTTCAACCACTCATGTTTGTCTTACTCGGCGCGACGCTTTCAGGAATGTACTTTACATTCAATACTGATAAGTCCGAACAAATTGTTCAGGTGATGAAACAACAGAATGCCCCCATTCAACAAATCATGCAAAGTCCTAGCAACAATGTTACGAATGACGCACAAGTTTTGAATATGCCTTCTAAGCGTATTGCATCTCCTATGCCGGTCTCCAAGAATATGAATTCTGCAAGCATGATTGAAGACGATAAGCAAATAAATGATTCCAATGCTGAAGTAAAGCCGACACCGGAAATTGCGCAACAAACAGTAAATACCTCACCTGCCGATGTGATTGTACCAAACAATACTCAGCAAATCGATATTCCGAAAAAGGAATTGCAAGCTATTATTGATTCAGAAGAAACTTCTCCCTTTTCACTCACCCTTCGTGGTTTTACGACACATTCATTCGTGGATCAAAAAGTCACACCAAACTTTAATCCATTCATCAATAATGTGTCTGTTGGCTTCCAATATGATCTTTCGAAAGAAGATGCTGTTTTTATTGAAGCTGGTCAGGAATCTGTTGTTCAAAGATTCACCGGAATTGAAAACAATTATACGATACAATATGATCAGACATATCATGCGCCATGGGCAATGATTGGATGGCAGCATCGCTTTGATGGTGGCAAATCTTTTAAACCACTCATCAGAGTTGGTGGTGGTGCAATGGAAACAGGTCCTATGGCACGCATGACGATTGGAGTGGAATATGATCTCACGCGCAATATCACCTTGATTGGTGGAATTGAAGGCATGAGTACATTCTATTCATATAAGGGGCAGTGGTTCAGCACACAAAAAGCAGGAATCACCTATGGCACGCGAATCTCGCTTCGATAATAGTCAAGGTTTCATTCTTGGCTTCGCATGCATCATCATGTTCATGATGGGTATCATCTCTTCATGTACTCCCGTGAATGAAGTACCGGTAGATCGCACAGGCACGGTCATTGATTCCATTACCACCGATTCTTTGCACCGTAGACATTTGATACTCAATCCAATGTCCTTGGCATTCGAAACCGAGTTTCCATCCAAGGAAATTGTCAAGAACATAGACATTGAAAATTCATCAGACACTCTTACGATACCAATCAAATCCATCAAACTGAAGCATGGAGATAAGGGATTTTCTTTATTTTCCGATAGCATGCAATTTGTATTGACACACAGAGGAATATTGGGGAATAGCAAGTCCATTCCGATTCGATTCAATGCACCGCATGAAGGCCGATTTCACGATACGCTTTTAATCAATGATTGGAAAACCTTTTTTATTCCACTCACTGCTATCGTTAATAGCGGAACAGTGGTTTGGATTGAAGACATCGACTTCGGAAGTATTCCATTTGGAGAAGTGAGAGATACAATCATTCGCATCCATAATTATGGCAATGAAACAGCCGTGATTAGTAATCTCATATTCAAGGGTGATGACCCTTCTGCATTCGAATTCGCACAACAAATCAATCAAACGATCACATTAAAACCCGGAAATAGCATTGGCATTAAAATCAGAAGCAATTCCGATACGCAGAATGAGGAAGTGCAAGCGAGACTAGAGGCCGATATTTCCTATTCAGGAAAGGGAAATGTAAAAAGAACTGCAATCTGTAAAGCAAATGTGTATGTAAAGAATGGCATTTATGTGACCGATATTTCACTGCATCATGCAAAGGTGGGAGTAGTCAATGAAGCAGTGTGCACTATAGTGAATAATACTTCAAAAGCATGTACCATTGATGCTTTGTTACCATATGCAGACAATCTTACTTGCAATGTGTTGATATCGGGGAATGTTCAGGGGGTACGCTTAGAAGCAGGGAAGAAATCAGCTCCCTTCAAAATGAGAATCACTCCGAAAGTAAATGGACCATTTGCGATTTCAATTCCATTTGTGATTATCGGCGATTCTGTGATTGATACTGTTTGCAACATCAATGGAAGAGCAGATTGACCCGAATAATCCGTAATTTTCCGCATCATTACGGAGCATAGGATGTCAAAGATCATCATTGAAGATTGGTCACTCATACCATTTCGTGAGGCATGGGCAAAACAAGAGGAATATGTGCATGAAATACAAAAAGGTAATAGACCAAGCACATTGATTCTTTGTGAGCATCCGGCTGTGCTCACCATCGGTAGGGAAGGTGGTGAACATAATGTAACAGTGAGTCATGATTTTCTTTCCGCCATGAATATCGAAACGATTCCCATAAACCGCGGTGGAGATATCACCGCTCATAATCCCGGACAACTCATAGGCTATCCTTTATTTCATTTATCCCAATTCAAAGAAGATTTACATTGGTTTCTGAGAACTATAGAAGAAATAATCATACAAGTCCTTAAAGAGTATGGAATTGAGTCTGGAAGGGTCGAAGGAAAAACAGGAGTATGGATCGAAGGTGAACGAAAAATCTGTGCGATTGGACTGCATTGTTCACGCTGGGTGACATCACATGGCTTTGCATTGAATGTCAATAATGATCTCTCAATCTTCAATATGATCATTCCATGTGGAATTCCTGATAAATCAGTGACTTGCATGTCTATTGAACTAGGGAAAACCATTGATATGGAAGAATTAAAAGAAAAATGCCGTAAAAGATTTATTTCGATGTTTTGAAAAAAGTATTTGCATGATATGGGGATAACATATAATTTTGTGTCCCGTTCAAGAACGGTATGCGGGAATAGCTCAGTGGTAGAGCGCAACCTTGCCAAGGTTGATGTCGCGAGTTCGACCCTCGTTTCCCGCTCAACGGCGCAAGCCGTTACTTCCTCTTTATGCTGCATGCCTTGTCATCACTTCCCCCCGATGATAAGGCATTTTTTTTACTAATCCAGTAGAATCATGTCCATAACGGTTACCACTTCAATTTCAAGACCAATTTCTCTAGTTTGGAATTGCTTCACACAAACGGAACATGTCACACAATGGAATCAGGCTTCTGAAGATTGGTTCTGTCCTAAAGCTGAGAATGACTTGGTAGTCGGTGGCAAGTTTATATATACGATGTCAGCAAAAGACGGAAGCGTAAGTTTTGACTTTTGGGGAATCTATGATGAAATTCAAGAGCATGCAGTCATCGCATATACGCTTGGGGATGAGCGCAAAGTTCGCGTGACATTTCAGGAAGAAGGTGAGCATGTATTGGTGACCGAAGTCTTTGATCCTGAACAAGTACATTCTGAAGAATTACAGCAAGCTGGTTGGCAAGCTATTTTGAATTCGTTTACAGCATATTGCGAATCAATGTGATTCTCTATTCCGTGATGATGATTTTACCGAATGATGGCGCTATGAATGTATCGCCTTTCACATCAATTCTATAGACATAAACTCCCGGTGGCATTGGCACACCTTCATCATTTCTTCCATTCCACTTCAGTGTATTTTTTCCGATTGAAATTTCACCGGATAAGCGATGCTGAATCGAACCACGAATATCCGCTATCGTGAGAGAATAGGTGGCTTCTTTTATCTGTGATAAATAATTCATTTCAAATGATATGTCTGAACCACTGAATGCAGGATTCGGATACATATTCAATTCATCCAAAGAACTATTCAGTACGACAAGTACAGTTCTTCGAAGCGTGTCTTTATTTGCTGATGCATCTTCAGTGATCACATAAATGATATTCTCACCAACCTCAAACCTATTCTCCGGTATGTATGAAAATTCAGCTCGCATTGCAGAGCCATAAGAACCTCTCACAAAGGAATAGTCGCGAATCTTTGTATCTGAACGAAGTGCAAATGGATTATTGCGAATGAATGTTTTTGTGGTATCAATCGGCAAAAATGAATTGTCGGAAATGCGAACGGTGATTCGAGGATTCAGTGCAACAACATCATATTCACGCACTAATGTTCCATCTGCAAGAATCTCAATGGTTGGTGGTTCAATGTCTTCACCAATCGTGAGCACTTGTTTTGCAGCATTATTGAATGAAAACAATTCTGCTTTGGTTTGTTCGCAATTGATGCGCGCCGTCCATTCAGAAACATTCGCCAGTGCAAATGTTGAAGCACGAGATTCATAAGAAATGGGTGAATCCTTAGGAATACTTGGAATTTGTACAATGGTGGATTCCGTATTTCCTCCACCTCCAATCGGTTGTTGTACGATGCATAATGGCATATCTGGCTGTGATGCCTGACGCATGGAAAGATTGAAGATGTCAAGTGAGCAAATCATGCTATCCCCTCTGATCGGCAAACCAGTTCTTTGTTCAAGACCTTTCACAGTAAATGAAGTAGGCAATACGGCAAGTTCAGCCGCGGGACGATACACCGAGTTCAATGTATTGAGATGCGGACCGGAAATTCTACTACTTCTTTTCACTCTTGCTTCAATTTCCAGATAAGGATACTGCATTGCATCGATATTGAGAAGTGAAAACTGTCCGACATCTGATGAATCCAATGGAATAGAATTTTGTTTGGCTCCATTCAAGCCATATAGTATATACTGAATCTCACCTTGATTGCGTAGAGAATCTTGTATTGACAACTCTCTCCATTCAATTGCAGGTCCAATTGGTCCTGAGAAGTATGTTCCATCACTAAAGGCAATCGCATGTTCCACATTCAAAGTAAGTGTATCGGTATAAGCTCCAAATGCTTCTTTTGCCGTACCTAGGAGACCTCCCTTCATGCCATACATCACATAAGAAATGCGATAGCGGTCATCATTGGAAATATTCGATCCATCGGGATATTGATTTCCTTTAAAAACGGAATCAATAATTATTGAACCGAATTCTTTCAATGTGGCAATCAGTGATTCTTCATCACCGGTCATGCCTTTTGGTGTGACGATTGCCCCGCGGAATGAACCATCAGATACGCTGATTGCGATATGATCGCCTTGCTCCACCGAATCACGCAGATAGCGAATCAAATCACCACTATTTCCTGCCCGATATGTATCTTCCTGTGCACCATAAAAGGCATCAAAATCACGATATATTCCGATGCTGTCAAATGGCTTTAGATGTAATAGATTCCACTTTGAACCATTCACTCTTTCGATGAAAGTACGATTGCCAAATTTCAGATAACCATATCGATAATTTTCGCCGCCATTGCAAGATTCAATAAGTAGATTAACTGAGTTTTCACCGAGTGACAAAGCTTTTGATTTGGAATTCGAAACAAGATTCTTTGATTTTGATTCAGGAATGGATGCAAGGTGATCTACATGAACGATTGCAGTATCAGAGATTGCTTGTGGCAATGCATGAAATGGTGTGACTTCCCATGGACTATATTGAATGGTCCTTGCATCGAATGTTCTTGTATAGAGAATATAATCCTTGGCATTTCCGCCGGGCGTGAGTTGTACATTCGGTGTCCAATCCACATGCAATTCACCGAAAGAAAGCTGTGGAGATTCAGTACCGGAAAATCCCGTGATCACGGATCCATCGAGCGTTTCAATGCGTAAGTCATAGGAAGTGAATTCACGATTTCGAAGTGGGAGAAGAAATCTGAATGTTGGTTTGTCGCCTTGCACATTCCAGCCCGGAAGAGGATCAATTACGGTGAGTGAAGCGGCATAGACATTCATTTGAAATGTCAATGCATTATTTGAAACAATATCTTCATCCACGACATTTTTCAGTGGGTCTATCTTAAGTTCAATCCCATGTATTCCGGATTGATTCAGTGTTGGAAAAGTAAAGCTGAATTCCTGCTCACGAGCAAATGCAGGAAACTCCATTGAAAGCGTATCTTTTCTATCAGAAACACTGCGAATACACTGAAGCATGACAGGAATGGAATCCATTGTTCCACGATTGCGCATTGTACCTTTGATCGTGAAGTTCTCATCGATTGCAGTCACAAGATCTGTCGTGATATCTTCGGAACGAACATAGTAATCGGGATCAGGTGCGATTGCAAGTTTCGTGAGTGGATCGCCAATCAAACAAAACTGCATCATTGCATTGCGGAAAAATGGATCTGTTGTTGTGCCTTGACCAATCTTTGTTGCAAAAACCAAATCACCGATTCTGCGGAGTCCATATTTGGAAAGTGCCGTGAACATGGAGACAAAATTGAAATAATCGGGTGAAGTGATTCCTGTATATGTATTACCTGCAGATGCAATTGCTCCTTTGTCACTCTCGAGAACATAGGACTCATTTCTACATACTGTTGTTGGCTCGGCAAATGCTCCCGAATTACAAGAAAAAGTCGTGAGCAGGAAATACCTCGCGGGATTATTGAGGTCTTGCGCTCTCCAACCATCAAGCTCGAAATATTCCGGTGAGCCATGTCCTGCGAAATTCACCCACAGTGAACCATCATTTACTGCAGATCGAATTTGCGTTGCAATACTCTCATCCACACCTCCCACTTTGTTCAATCTGCGAATGCGAATGGAATCACCGGAAATCGGTGGATCCAAAACAAAAGGAGCTATACCGTCAAATTGATTATGAAAGAATGGATCATCTGCATCGCCACCAGAGAGGAAAATGAACTTCTTCATCCAAGGTGCTGCGGCAATGGAGTCATATTGAATGAGTTTGTCAACGACTTTCTCGGCTTGTGCTGCTGAACTAACGCTTAGTCTTCCAAGGATGAGTTCCGGATCGATCGAATCATTGCTTGGAGTAGTAAACCAAATATCACTAACCGGAAAACCAAATGAGGGAATGAAATCTTCTTGATGTGCCTTAAATGTCAGTTTGAGTGGATCCCAACTTGCATCACCCATGAAAATGACATAGGCGGGAACAGGAAATTGCCAAGAGCGATGTGTATGTCTGATGAAATTCTTGATTGCATGTGCATCTTTTGAACCATGTCCGAACTCTTTATAAATATCCTCGCTTGAAATCACTGATACTGAATAGCCTTGCGATCTTCTATGCTGAGCCAATCGTTCTGATGCTTGGAGAAAATTCGGATGTGAAATCAGCAATACATCAGCTTGTCGAGAAGAATCACGCAATGAACTTTTGGGAACTGCATGTATTTCCGGAGAAATCCACGCGAGTGAATCAGCGATGAATCCTTTAAATATTCCGGTAAGAACAGAAAGATTTCCGGTGAATTGATTTCCTACACGATCGGCATTTGCTAGTGCGAAGAATTTACGAGCTGTATCAATGGTGATGAAAGATTGTGTGCGAATATCACGGAATGTCATGGATACAGCATTTGTGAGTGAATCCTCGAATGCTAAAGCTCCATTTAAAAGTCGAAGTGGTGATAATGAAGAAGTGGTCACATGATCAATGAAGGATTCGGTGACAAGTGTATCTGAAACAGGAATTGACTCAATGCGAAGAATATTTCGACCATGTGTGATTTGTGACGGAGCGATTTCAACACTCGTGATATGATCAGCAAATCCCCCGAATGAATCTCTTTTGATGAATGTATCATTCCAGAAGATGTCATATCGATGTTCAAATTCAATGCTTGGTCTATCATTTGCCCCATGAAATGCAATGCGAATATTCATTGGAGTGATTGACTGAGGAACTGTGATCGTATCAATGAATGTGCGGAAATTTTTGATTGTGCTGATTTTATCCCAGAAGAAATTCTTGCCTGTTGAAAAATCTGATGAAAGATAGCGATAGTCCACAGGACTGATCACATCACCGGCATAGAATTCCGTG
>JBEEPK010000080.1:0-8155 GCA_041191145.1 Bacteroidota bacterium | reverse complement strand
AAAGACGGTGAGCAATTGATCTTCTCCATCATTTCGAATGGTCCATCGGTTGGTGAGTATAAACAACTCGAAAACAGAATCGGCGAAGCCATTGCAAATTTCAGTTATGCCTCATCATTGAAAGGATCACAATGATGCACATCCTTCTTCTTTGCGCATGCATTCTCACAGCATTTGCGGGTATTTCCTGCAGTAAACATCAATCTGGAAATGATGCAATCTCAATGGTTCGCACGAATCTTGGTGGTGGTGCTGATCGTTCAAATAATTTCATGTCCGTTGCCGAAAGATTTACCGCCGAAACAGCAATATTTGAGCAGTTTCCGGTGAGTGATTCTCTCGGATTATCTTCGCTCATGGCAATTGATGAAGTGAATGTGGCATTTGCAACCGAAAGCGGTTTTGTTGGCGTGGGGAATTCATCGCTTGTGAAATGGACATTGAAAGTGTCCGACGGAAAAGGATTTGTCGCATCCGGGATGTGTCGCGACACATCAGGCAATCTCTATTGCGTGAGCACCACCGGATATATGATCAAGATTTCTTCCGATGGCATCATGCAATGGCGAAAAAAATTGCTCTCTGCCCATGCAGGACCAATCATTTGGCTCGATTTATTATCGGTGAAAGATGGTATCGTTGCCTGTGGTGATACCACACTCTTCAAAGTGGATTTTACCGGTAAAGTCACATGGCGTCAAGACCGCGCCTCAACTCCCGTGCGTACAATCAGTGCAGATGCATCAGGAAATCTGTATGCTTCTCATTCCATGAATGAAATCGGTGGAACTGATACGGTGCTTTGTTATAATCCAGAAGGAAAGACTCGCTGGAAAGCAGTTTTACCATTTGTTCGACTCACCACGCAACCTGTTGTTCATCATGATCGCATTTTTGTTGGTGGACAACGCATGGACAATGGACGAAAAACACCGGCACTATTCTGCTTCCGAGATGAAGGCACCAAATGCTGGGAAAAAGTGCTCACAGAAACACCTCGATTTCTTTCTTCGGATGATTCTTCTCTCTATATCGTATCATCTGAACCACGCATTGCTGAAAAGGCAAGAACATTGCTGATGGGGTATACTCATGATGGACAAAAGCGCTGGCATGTATATGTTTCCGCACAAGCGATCGCTCCATTACTCATCAGCAAAACGAATGTCGGATTGCTCGCAAAACATGAACAATCTGCTGCGGATTTCTTTTTGTTCGGTAAGGATGGAATTCTTGAATCCCAATTTTCATTCGCAGACAAAGGGAATTCAGCACAAGCCGATTTTCTTCCATTTCCTGCAGTCTTGAATGGTTCGACGATCGCTCTTCCTTGCAAGGATAAATCAGGTGTGGTGGCCGTTCAAGAGAAAAGAGGTTTATTGTTCTAACTCTTTGCGCATCACTTTTTTGTACATCCACAACAAAAACCACTGTGCGCCGAGTCTGCCAAAACTCAATCCAATCGATGCAGCTATGATTCCCACCGGCTGAAAAAATGTCGTGGTGAGAAAAATCAATGCAATCATTCCGCCCACTTCAATAATCGTAGAATACGTCACAATGGCATTTCTGCGATTATTCATCATGATGGATCGCAAATATGCAAAGCTGATAGCGAGGAATGGGAGAAAGAATACAATCCTTGCTGGCAATACTGCAAATGATGCCAATTCATCGGAAAGACCATATAAACCCGATAAAACAGGATGTATCAGCGGAGTAAAGACAAGTAAAGCATATATACTCGAAGTGGTGAGTCCAACGCTCATACCAAATTTTCTTAGGGGTTTATTCTGCTCATTTCTTGGTCCAAGCAATGCCAGCCCTACTTCTTGATAGGCAAATCCCACACTGCGGAAAATAAATACGAAGGATTCAATGACGGGTAATACAGCAAGTGATTCAAGCGACATCGGACTTCTTCCAATGAAGAATGTGATGATGGGCATTGAAGCCATACCGATCAGTGATGTGAGGGCAAGAGGAGTATAATACGAAATCATGTACCGATTCGTTAGAGGAGCTTCCGTGAAATGTTCTGGCTCATTCTTGATTACCTGAATCGTCTCATGGGCCATGATGCGGGTGGCAATGGACTCGCAGATCACCCCGACAGTGAGTGAAATCCCACCGATCAAAGTTCCAGGAAAATCAGAGAAATTCACAAGCGTGATTGCGGATAGAAACATTGTTAATAATCGCACCACCGTTCCAATCGCCACTTTCCGAGTTTGATGCGCCCTTATCAGAAGTCCCTGCCAAAATCTTCTAAAGCCGATTGCTGCAGGCCAAAAGACCATTGCGGCAAGACATCCATACATCAATTCGCCAACAACCGGTGTTAAATTCAAAAGAGAATAGGCAAGTACATTGAATATTGGTGGAATCAGCGTGAGAAGCATGCCCACGGTCACCAGAATATTCAATTTGATGATGAAACCACGAAGAGCATGATATGATGCGGAATCTCTCACGAGTGCAATTGATGCACTGAGCATCATGATGATCGGAGATTCAATAATCATCGCAATGGCTGTGGCAACCCCATAAGCCGCAAGATTATGTTTGGGATCATCCAAACGCGCAATCATAGAGGTCAATAAAGGTCCTTCAGCTGCCATCATGAGCCAAGTGGCAGATAATGGATACCAAAAACGAAAGATGGCTTTTTGACTAAGAGTTTCCGTGGAAGACATGGGCTTTAATGAGGTTGATTGCCATGGATGCAATCGAAATGTTTGCTGCAATGCTGCAATGTTACGGTATTTGCATGAGAGCATCGCCATAAAACCAATGGCATGGGACAAGCTGAAAAAAAAATCGTAATTTTGCCACCTGTTATTGTAGTCACAGGTGAATGCCATTCTGCTTTCCATTCAACATATCGTCAAGACCTATCCGAATGGTCATACAGCATTAAAAGATATTTCTTTTGATGTTGCTGAAGGTGAATTCGTTGCCATCATCGGATTGAGCGGAAGCGGTAAATCCACTTTGCTGAGATGCATCAATCGGATGCATGAGATTACATCAGGCAAGATATTGTTTCGTGGAAAAGACATCACTGGATTGCAAGGCGATGAATTGAGAAAGCATCGCAAAGAGTGCGGAATGATATTTCAGCATTTCAATTTGGTGAAAAGGCGTTCTGTTTTGGACAATGTGCTGAGTGGAATGCTTGGAAGTGCTTCTATATGGCGTTCGATTCTTGGTCAATTTTCAGATCAAGATCGCGCTCGAGCATTGAAAAATTTGGAAATTGTTGGTATTGCTGAAAAAGCGAATATGCGTGCAGATGCATTGAGTGGCGGACAGCAACAGCGGGTTGCCATTGCAAGAGCATTGATGCAAGATCCCTCCATCATTTTGGCAGATGAGCCTGTTGCGAGTTTAGATCCTGCAACTTCTCATTCGGTTATGAATTATCTTGAGGCAATTAATAAAGAACTTGGCAAAACCGTGCTCTGCAATTTGCATTTCATGAGTCTTGTGAGAAGATATGCAACGAGAGCCATAGCACTCAAAGATGGTATCATCGTATTCGATGGAGATCCAAAAGAGATCACTGATGAGCGTTTTAAGGAAATTTACGGTGAAGATGCCGTTGAAGTTGAAATTAGATAATCAATAGAAGAGAGAATAGTTATGTCATGGTTTTTGCGTTCCAAGAAGAATATCGAGCAGACTGAGCAAAGGGATATGCCCGACGGACTCTTTGTGAAATGTCCTTCCTGCAATGACATGATTTATCGTAAGCAATTCGAAGAACAATTCTACACATGCAATAAATGTGATCATCATTTTCGAATCACGGTTAAGGAATATGTTGATATTCTCTTTGATGAAGGAAGTTTCACGGAAACAGATATCAATGTGACTTCAACGGATCCTCTGAAATTTGTTGATACAAAGCCCTATGTGGATCGCTTGCGTGATGCAAAAAAACGCTCTGAATTGCATGATGCACTTACCATTGGTTATGGAAATATTCATGGTCGCCCCATTTCATTTGCCTGCATGAATTTTGGTTTTGTGGGCGGTAGCATGGGTTCTGTGGTTGGTGAAAAGTTCTATCGTGCTGCAAAAAGAGCGATCAAGGAACGCATGCCATTCATCGTGATTTCCACTTCAGGTGGAGCACGCATGCAAGAAGCTGCTTTATCGCTGATGCAAATGGCTAAAACCAGTGCGGTATTGAGTGAACTTGCAGAACATAAACTCCCCTTTATTTCCGTTATTACAGACCCCACAACCGGTGGCGTGAGCGCATCCTATGCCATGCTTGGTGATCTCATTATTGCTGAACCAAAAGCACTCATTGGCTTTGCAGGTCCACGCGTCGTTGAACAAACCATCCGCAAAAAATTGCCTGAAGGTTTTCAGCGCTCTGAATTCTTGCTCGAACATGGCTTTTTGGACATGATTGTGCACAGAAAAGAAATGCGAGAAACACTGCATTCAGTGCTTAGTATGTTATTGGATAAATCCTAGATACAGATTATAACATTTCTACTGTGAAGTGCAGTCGGGCATTCAGTGCGGTGAACACTTTTATGATGGTCTCCACTCTTGCCTGTTTCAAACTATTTTCAAGTTTGGAAATTTGTGCTTTTTGCACACCCACAAGTTCCCCTAATTCTGATTGGGTTAGATTTCTTTTTATTCGTGCTTCACGAATTGCCTCCCCAATCAAATCAATATTTAGCTCGTAATCAAATGTATCACGCTGAGAAGTTCCCCGCTTACCGATATACTTGTCTGTGAGCTCTTCTAAAGTCTGAGTCTTAAGCGTTTTATGTTTCATGACTATCAATTAATAAGGTTGAAAAATAATCTTCTCATCATTTCTGCTTTTTGTATTTCTTGCATTGGAAGTTTCAATGATTTTTTAATAAATCCATGAGTGATAATAAGTTTGGAATCGCCTTTGACGGATGTATCCCAGAATGCAAAAAACCGTATTTGGGTATTACCGTACAATGTTCTAAACTCCTAAATATTGTCATTTATCTTTTTGAGAAGCTCTCCATCATTTCGTTTACTTACTTTGTTCATGTTATAGAGTACCTTTCTCCTTGATTTATCTTCGAGTTGTTCAAGAAACTCGAAGGCATCTGCCAAAAACAATACCTTGAATAGACACATTCCTTATCCCATTACAAATATAAAAAAGTTTCCCCAAAAGGAAATATATTCTTAGAAGTGTATTTTGTTCTAAAGAAAATACTTAATGCATTCATTAGAATACAACACTATTCAAATTTGAAGGGATATTTTATACATGTTGAAGTGAAATTAGGCCAATAGCCACATGCCAGGGATTTTTTTCCGAAATTTGCTATCAGGATATGGATCGACTTTTTCATTAACACAATTGTATTCTGCAAATGGGAATCCTCATCGCTCTCATAATCATTCTTTCATGGTTATCACATTCTGCATATATGCTCATGATGCTTGAATGGAATCCCACTTCTTTTGGCTTGTGGCTTCATGTGGCATTGCAGACATATCTGAGTGTCGGACTCTTCATCACTGCACATGATGCCATGCATGGAACGGTATCTCTGAATAAGCGGATCAATAATTCTCTCGGTTGGATTGCCTGCTTTTTGTTTGCGGGGATGAATTATAAGCGGCTCATTACGAATCATATGGCGCATCATACATATCCCGGAACGGAAAAAGATCCCGATTATGACATGTCGCAGAATTATGTGATTTGGTTTTTGCGATTCATGATTCGCTATACGACAATCTCCCAGCTCATAGTAATGGGAGCGCTCTTCAATCTTTTGAAATTCATCGCACCGGAAATCAATATCTGGATATTCTGGGTTGTTCCTTCTCTCCTTGGCGCTTTACAATTATTTACTTTTGGCACTTATATTCCGCATCGTACTCCCCATACGCATGAGATGGAACCTCATAATGCGAGAACGCTCAAAAAAAATCATCTCTATGCGATGCTTACCTGTTATTTCTTTGGATATCATCATGAACATCATTCATCGCCCCGCACTCCATGGTGGAAACTCTATTCGATGAAATGATCATAGTGAATTGAGATGCTCTTCCGCCTGCTTGAGAATTGCTTCTTTATTGTCCATTTTGTCCCACACTGCATACATCATACCGATGCGATTATTGCCACCGAGCATCGGACGATTGCGATGATAAAAATGCCAGTATAAACTATTGAATGGACATGCATCCTCGCCGATTTTCTTCTTGGGATCGAATCTGCAACTCTTGCAATAATCACTCATTGAATTGATATAGGAAGCGCTGGAAACATAGGGTTTTGTGCCAACTATTCCTCCATCTGCGAATTGACTCATGCCGCGTGTATTCGGCATTTCCACCCATTCGATTGCATCCATGTAGATTCCCAAATACCATTCATCCACGGCATCGGGATTGATGCCCGCAAGCAATGCATAATTACCGGTGATCATGAGTCTTTGGATATGATGCGCATATGCATGGTCGAGTGATTGCTTTATGGTCATGGCAAGACAATGCATTGGAGTATCACCGGTCCAAAACCATTCCGGCAAAGCACGCTGATGATTGAATGCATTCAGGTTGGCATAATCCGGCATATACTCGCGATAAATTCCTCGCATATATTCTCGCCATCCAAGAATTTGGCGAACATAACCTTCGGTTTGCTCAATGGAAATCAATGTGGGATTCGCATGCATCGCATCAATCGCTGAATTGATCACCTCAAGCGGATGCAACATTTTAGTATTCAGAGAAAAAGAGATTCGGGAATGGAATAATGTCCAAGATCTATTTGTCATTGCATCTTGATATCTTCCAAAATTCGGTAATAAAGACTCATTGAAAAAGCGCATCAATTCAAGTGATTCTTCGCGATTTTTTGGCCATGGAAAATGCTTGGGATCGACACTCCCGATTGTTTGAATCTGCATGCGCTCGAGCATGGAAGCGAGCTCGGTTACATCATGATCAAAACAGAATGGTTCGGGGATTTCAATAGTTTTTGGAATTGATTTACGATTTTCTTTGTCGAAATTCCATGCACCTCCCATAGGTTCAGCATCATTCATCAAGATTCCATGATGCTTTCTCATGAATCTATAAAAATTTTCCATGATGCGTGTTTTCTTGCCCTTAAACACTTTGCTCCACAGTTCATCATCACTCAAAAAATGCTCGCTTGATACACAAGAAGTTGGAATGGAAAGAGCATCGCACATCTTGCGCAACTCCTCTTTCAATCGCCATTCATCGGGTTCTTGATATTCAAATTTGGTGGCTTGGAGTTGTGTAATGTGATGCAGACATTCCGCTGAAATAGATCCCTGATTATGTTCATCATCCAATTTCACATAGATGATGCGATGTCCTTTCTGTTCCAATTCTTCGGCGAATGCACGCATGGCTTGAAAAAAGCCGAGAACTTTTTGGATATGATGTCTGACATAACTCGCTTCACTTCGTACCTCAGCCATGAGATAAACCACATCATCACGCACTTCTTCAAACCATGAATGATAGTGTGATAATTGATCACCGAGTATGAGTCGGAGAATTGGCGTTTCAGGACTTGGAGGATTGGAATGCATGCACCATCCGTACTTTGAGTGAACGCGGGCTAAGTGCGCCGAAAGACAACATCATGCGATTGACAATGCCGTGAATCGCAAGAGATTTTCTTTTCATCATTGCACGATATGCATGTTCAGCAACGGTCTTGGAATCGGGGACAGGGAGTAATTTGAAAAGAGTTGTACTGTGCATCCCTGAGCGAATTTGAAAATTAGAGTGAGTTGGACCAGGACAATGTGCTGTGACACTTACGCCATGCTTTTGCAATTCAAAATTGAGTGCTTCCGAAAAGCTCACCACAAATGCTTTTGTGGCATAATACACTGCCATGAGAGGACCCGAATAAAATGCCGCAACGGATGCAATATTCAGAATTCTGCCTTTCGATGCGATGAGGTCTTCGGCGAAGAGTCTGGACAAAACCATGAGCGATGAACAATTCAGTTCAATCATGCGATGAAGCATGTCTGGGTCCTGATCTTTGAAATCACCAAGCAAACCAAATCCGGCATTATTAACAAGACAATCAACGGAGAGATTGCGTTCTTTGACTGTTTGGTGAAAAGCGAATGCT
>JBEEPK010000079.1:0-8263 GCA_041191145.1 Bacteroidota bacterium | reverse complement strand
CATCATGGAGATTGCATGCGTGGTGATTCAAGGTGGTGAAATCGTCAAAGAATATTCGGAACTCATAAATCCACATCAATTCATACCGCCATTTATTGAACAAATGACGGGCATAAGCAATGCCATGGCGGCAACCGGATCAGAAGCACATGAAATCATGCCCACGATTTCTGAAATGCTCGCGATGCCCGGTGCTATTTTTGCAGCACACAATGTGAGTTTTGATTGGAATTTCATTCAGCGATCACTTCGTCGTTTGAATCTATCAATCCCGCTCATACCACAATTATGTACATGCAAATTGGCCAGAAGAATACTTCCGATGTCGCTCAAAAAAAATGTGGGAGCCGTGGCTTCACATTTTGGCATCGAAATTAAGAATCGACATCGAGCATTAGGTGATGCAAAGGCTACAGCACTCTTTCTTTTGCAATTTTTGGAGTCGCTTGAAAGTGAATACGATATTGAAACCATCGATGAATTACTACGATTCCAAAATAAACGCATAGAGCAATTTCATACGCCTCCTGCGGCAATCAAGAGAGTTGAATCAACCCTTTCGGAATTACCTGATGAACCGGGTGTATACAAGATGCTTGATAAGGACAATAATATTCTCTATGTCGGCAAAGCCAAGAATCTCAGAGAGCGCGTCCGATCATACTTTCAAGCAGGTGCACAACATCCGCAGAAAATTGCAAGAATGGTAAAGCAGGTTCACGCTATTCATCATGAAGTGACAGGCACAGAACTTGCTGCTCTTTTACTTGAATCAAAAGAAATCAAACGCATTAAACCACAGTTCAATACTGCAAGCAAGAAGATGCGTCGATTTCCATTCTTGCGACTCAATGTGAATGATCCATTTCCGCGACTTGAATGGTCGCCCACTATCATGAATGATGGTGCGGAATATTTCGGTCCTTTCAGAAGTGGAACGCTTGCACGTGAAGTTGTTGAAACAGTCTATCGTTCTTTTGGTTTGCGACAATGCACTGAAATGCTTCGACCATCTGTTGACAAGCAACCTTGCTTTTATCATCAGATTAAACGGTGTGGTGCTCCTTGCGCAGAGATACAATCTCGTGAAGAATATTTGCAAGAAGTGGATAGAGCCAGACATTTTCTTAGTGGTTCAGGCGGTGGACTCCTCGAACGGATGGAGGAAGAAATGCTTCTGGAAGCAGAAGCATTGAGATTTGAAAATGCCACCATGCTCAGGAATCGTTTAAATGAATTGCGTAGATTATTCGATCGCAGAGCAGAAGTTTCAACTTCGGTGACTCACAATAATACGATCATTATCTTAGATGCGAATTCACGAGATAAGACCATTGAGGTGTTTTTTATCAAAGCAGGAAAACTCGCTCATCAAGAAATCATCGGAAGAAAAGCTGATCTTTCTCGATTTCATGCATTGATTGAAGAACTATATTATACCGATTCTAGCGGACCGGTAAATGATATTGTCGAAAGACTCGATCCATTCGAAGTCGATGAAATCCAAATCATCACTTCCTGGATTCACAGGCATTCAACATCTGCGACCATTTTATATGCTGAACATCGCTCAAGCGAAAAGCTGAAAGAAGAATTTTCCTATACGATTCGCAATACACATTCGGTAATCACTGAGATTCCGAGCGAATACAATCAATTGTCTTGTTCCATTGATGACTGAACTGTTCAATCATGCGTAGACTACTTGAATTTCTCTTTAGATTCAAAGAATATGCAGCTCTCTGTGGATTCACCTTTGTTTCATTGATCATGATGAACTTTGGTAATACCACAGAATTGGGTGGCTATCGTTCTATCGTCGTCGGTGGAATTGGCTGGATGCAAAGTGCATTTTCATGGATTCCAAATCCGATAGCATTGAAAAATGAAAATGCAGCTTTGCGTGAACTCAATCTGCAATTGAGCGATGAAAGAGCA
The DNA here is from genome assembly GCA_041191145.1 of Bacteroidota bacterium. Classification (GTDB taxonomy): domain Bacteria; phylum Bacteroidota; class Ignavibacteria; order Kapaibacteriales; family UBA961; genus UBA961. The sequence goes on along the minus strand of JBEEPK010000079.1, from coordinate 6,325 downwards.
AAGATCAGGCAATCCATCATCGAAAATGCCAAATTGCGGAAGATGTTGGAATTCAAAAAGGCATCAACAATTCCATTGATCAGCGCTGATATTGCAGGCAAAACGACAACTGAAGCAAGGAATTATGCCACAATCAATCGTGGTGAAGATGATGGAGTACAAGTCGGAATGCCTGTTGTGACAGATGCCGGTCTTGTAGGATTGATCGTTGGAACATCCGATGGTTATTCTGTTGTACGCTTACTCATCAATCGTGAAAGCAGAATTGCAGGAAAGATTCAGCGTTCACGGATAGATGGAATTTTGATTTGGGATGGAGAAGATGCGCTGACGATGAAAAATATACCGAAGTCCTATGATGTTCAGGTTGGAGACGAAGTATTAACCTCAAGTTATTCCAATAGATATCCATCCAATATCAAAATTGGAACAGTGATGGAAACTCGTGATGATGGGACCTCGCTCTTTCGTAGAATTCTCGTGAAACCGGCGGTGAATTTCATCACGCTGGAACAGGTATTCGTGATGAAATTACTTCCGAATCCTGAGCGTGTTTTACTTGAGCGCGAGAACAATAAAGTTGGAAAACCAATGATACCCCAAGTAAAGGATAGATGAAATGTCGGAATTTCAAGAAAGAAGCATAGCACAATCTTGGTATAATCTGCGTTATGTCATTTATGCCATAACAGGCTTGATGCTCGCTCTCGCACATGTCATTGCATTGAATCTGATTTCCGTGAGTGGAATCACCCCTGATCTATTAACAATTCTTGTTGTGTGGATTGCACTTCGGGAAGGACAATTCACCGGCATCATTGCGGGATTCATGTGCGGATTTCTTTTCGACATTGTATCATATGATGTTATTGGCACAAATGCACTCGCAAAAACATTTGCCGGGTTTACTGCGGGTTTCTTCTATAAAGAAAAGAACAATGAATTGACATTGGGTAGTTTATATTTCATCTTGGCAATTCTTGCATCTTCATTTGTTCACAATCTGATTTATTTCTTCTTTTATATTCGACCGACAGAAATGACATTCTGGAGTTTTTTCTTCAGATATGGCATTGCTTCCACATTATATACAACAGTGGCAGCACTTTTTCCGATGCTGGTAAAATCTCGAAATGTTCAGAATTAGAGCATATTCACATATTGAATCCATATCATGAATCAAAGCGCCTCAACTGCAGATTTATCCACCCTCAAAATTGATCGAGATGGTAATAAGCCATCATCAAAGAAAAGAACATATCTGATCATCATGATTCTGATTGTTCTGATTGGGGGATATTTTTTCTTCAGTGATTCCTCCGTAAAAGTGAAAACATTAATCATCACTTCTTCTTCACTTTCAGGACAGGATGCAATCTTGACCGGACAAGGATATGTAGTTGCTCAGGTAAAAGCTGCAATTTCATCCAAAGCCACAGGAAGACTCGAAGCATTATATGTGATTGAGGGCGACAAAGTAAAGTCTGGCGATATTATTGGAAAAATTGAAAGCAATGATGTCCAGGCATTTTTGTCGCAACAACAAGCACAGGTAGATGTGATCAGTGCAACTTTGATAAATGCTCAGGCGGAATATGATGAAGCGAATACCGCATTTGTCAGACAGCAATCATTGCTTGGCGGCGGTGCTGGAACACAGGCAGAATTTGACATGGCTCAAGGGCGATTAAAGAGAGCTCAAGCTCAAATCAGATCTGCGCAAGCACAATTGAAGGCACAAGAGTCTGCCATCAAAGCAGCTCGCGTACAAGTGGAGAATACTGTGATTCGTGCACCATTTGATGGAACCGTTTTAACCAAAAATGCAAATGTTGGTGAAGTGATCACAGCTCTCGGTGCCGCGGCTGGTGCGAGGGGCGCGGTGGTAACTTTGGCAGATATGTCATCACTTGAAGTTGAAGCAGATGTATCAGAATCTTCGCTTTCCAAAATCTCACAGAATCAACCGGTGGAAATTTCAGTGAGTGCAATAGTCGATAAACGATATCCAGGTTTTGTCAGCAAAATCATTCCTACCGCTGACAGAGGTAAAGGCACAGTGAAAGTAAAAATCCGATTCAATGAAATTGATGATAAAGTCCTTCCTGAAATGGCCGCAAAAGTAAATTTCTTGCGCAATGATGCAGGGAATACCTTGAAAGAAACACCTAAAATTCTTATTCCAAAAAGTGCCGTCATCAATGTGAATGGCAAGATGTTGGTCTTCATCGTAGGACCAGGTTCCAAAGCACAAGAGCAGATTATAAAAACCGGTAAGACATTCGGAGATTATTATGAAGTGATTGCAGGTCTTGCACCGGGAGCAACATTGATTACTTCCGGTATGGAAGAATTATCGACCGGCACATCCATTTCAATGGAGAAGGAATAAATCATGTCAGCACTCATTTCAATTTCACATTTGACGAAAACATATAAGCGTGATAAGCAAGAAATCACAGTCTTGAATGATGTTTCCATTGATATAGAACAAGGTGACTTTGTTGCATTAATGGGTCCATCAGGTTCGGGCAAAACCACACTTCTGAATATCATCGCGGGAATCGATCGGCCCACGCAGGGTGAGGTGATGATTGCCGGAACAAATATTGGTGTTCTTTCAGAAACCGAACTTGCAAAATGGAGATCCAGACATATCGGATTCATTTTTCAGTTCTATAATTTGATTCCCGTACTCACAGCATTCGAAAATGTGGAACTACCTTTGATGCTCACGCCACTAAGCAAATCTGAAAGAAGAAGACAAGTGGAATTAGCTTTGAGTGTGGTTGGTTTGGCCGACCGTATGGATCATTATCCGAGACAATTATCGGGTGGACAAGAACAAAGAGTTGCGATTGCTCGCGCTATTGCTTCTGATCCCGATATATTTGTTGCCGATGAGCCAACAGGTGATTTGGATCGTGTTTCTGCAGAAGAAATTCTCACTTTGCTTGAGCGATTGAACAAAGAGTTCGGAAAGACGATTGTAATGGTGACCCATGATCCCAGTGCCGCCAATCGAGCACGCATCGTACATCATTTGGAAAAAGGTGATCTCATTCCGCAGGTACAGTCATGAGCATGACCAAACTCATCGTGAAGAATGCATTTCGTCATACATTGCGTGTTCTTTTGACGATAGTTGGAATATCAGTTGCGGTTGTTGCATTCGGAATGCTTCGTACTGTTGTCACTGCATGGAATTCCGGAGTTGCCGCATCTTCACCAAATCGTTTGATTGTACGCCAAGCGGTGTCATTCATCTTTCCGCTACCCTATGCATATAAAGAAAAGATTGCCGGCATACCCGGTGTGAGTACAGTCTCTTGGCTTAATTGGTTTGGTGGAACATATATTGACAAAGATCAATTTTTTGCAAGACAGGGTTGTGATCCAGAAACCTTATTGTCTTTATATCCCGAGTATAAGTTGACATCCAATGAGATCTCGGCATTCAAAACTGATCGAAGTGCTTGTATTGTCGGTGTTGAAACTGCGAAGCGTTATGGTTTGAAGATTGGTGATATAATGAATATGGAAGGAGATATTTATCCGGGATCATGGCAATTCACCGTGAAAGGAATTTACACTCCTCGTTCAAAGACAGATGATGCAACACAAATGTTTTTTCATTGGGAATATTTGAATGAGCGCATGAAGCAGGATGATCCTACGCGTGCGGATCAAGTTGGATATTATGTGGTAAAAATCAATGATCCATCTCGCTCAGCGGAAATCTCACAGAAGATAGATCAATTATTCAAGAATTCTTCAGCTGAAACAAAGACTGAAACTGAGGGGCAATTTCAGCAGGGATTTGTGTCATCTTCAGGTGCTATCATTGGTGCAATCAATATCATGTCTTATCTCATAATCGGCATCATTTTACTTGTATTGTGTAATACGATGATCATGACATCCCGTGAGAGAACAAGAGAATATGCAGTGCTAAAATCACTTGGATTTACAGGTGGACATTTATTTGCATTCATTGCAGGTGAGGCATTGACTATTTCAATGCTTGGCGCCGGAATTGGCATTGCATTACTTATTCCAATTGTTCAAGGTTTTGAATCATTTCTTCCGCGCGGTTGGTTTCCTGTGTTCAACATAGAAACTTCCACCTATATTTTGGCAGGATCATCAGCTTTGATAGTTGGTGTCATTGCCGCAATCATTCCACTGCATCGCGCCCTCACAATGAAAATTGTTGACGGACTTCGTTTTACGGGTTGATCATGAATATTCCATTCTATTATATTCTCAAGAACTTTGTTGCAAGAAAACTCACTGCAGGAATTACCATTGGCGGTATTGCATTAGTTGTTTTTGTTTTTGCGGCAGTTCTCATGATGGCTGATGGAATCCGAAAAACATTGGCTACAACAGGTTCGGAAGACAATGTGGTCATTACAAGGAAGTCATCAACCGGTGAGATAACGAGTATCATAGATAGACCAACGGCAGATTTGATCTCAACATTGCAATTTGTGCAGAAAGATGAGAAGGGAAATGCACTCATGACTTATGATGGTGTAACTGTCATCAATGCACCCAAAAAAGATGGTGGGATAAGTAATCTTGCTGTGCGAGGAGTTTCAGAAACGGCAATGAGCATTCGTAATAAAATTACGATTGTGAAAGGTAGAATGTTCACTTTTGGTTCAAGAGAATTGATTGTTGGAACGGCACTTATAAAGACATTCGATAAGATTAATATCGGGGACAAGATTAAATTTGGTGGAGATGATTGGACAATTGTTGGAGAAATGGAAGCAGAAAAATCCGGATTTGAATCTGAGCTATGGTGTGATGTAAGACAATTGCAATTGGCATTTAACAGAGAAGCATTTTCTACATTGACTTTTCGAAAAACGTCTGATGCCGATATTGAAATGATGAAGATATTGTTTGCAGGCGACAAACGATTAAATCAATATGAACCTGAAAATGAGCGAAGATATTTCGAGAAGCAGTCGGAAGCTATGAGGATGTTCATTCAAATATTAGGGATCACCATCACCGTAATTTTCAGTGTTGGTGCGATGATAGGAGCAATGATTACGATGTATGCCGCAGTTGCAAACCGTACAACAGAAATTGGTACATTGAGAGCATTGGGATTTGGAAGAAGTTCAATATTGACGGCATTTTTGATTGAGTCTATCATAACGGCTTTATTGGGAGGAATAATTGGAATTGGATTGGCTTCAATACTTCAATTCTTTTCTATTTCCACATTGAATTTTGGTTCATTCACAGAATTATCCTTTAGTTTTTCAATGACTAGTTCTGTATTCTCGGGGTCGATGATATTTTCACTTGTAATGGGTTTTGTAGGTGGCTTTTTACCGGCTTTGAAAGCTTCTAGAATGTCTATTCTATCGGCACTTCGCTAAGAATAATCATCTTTTCACACTAAGTCCAAACAATACCTGATTATCAGCAAATGAAAATTCCTGTGATTTGTTTGGGTAATTAGTAGGATCGAACCAAGGGAATATTCTTAGTACTGCAGATTCCATACCGTTAATGTTTTTGGATTTTGCAATACAGTATTTCTTACTTAAGACAGGGTGTCCTTTATCTGCACCATAGGATAAATTTTCCAAGATGATTGCGGGTTTTTGTATAAGGGGATGATCAATATTATCGGTAAGAATTTGTGAACCTTCAAATACTTGAATTGCATAAGTACCGGTTTCAGATTCATTCTGATTTGTATTAGAAGATATAACAGAGACTTCTGCAGAGTTTTCTGAAAGGATTGTGACGGTTATTCTTTTATTGGAATCTTCCTTTATTCCAAAATCCAATATGGTACCGGGTTTTAGTCGTTCCAGAGGAATGCGTACAAACAATTCATCTCTTTCATCTTCAGAAGTTTTTGCATTTAATAATTTTTCACTGACGATTCCACTATCAAGTTCCAAGAAGGCCTTTTCTCTGAGGGCTGTCATATAATCAACAGCAGGGGCAGGTTTATTGGTATCTCTTGTAGAAAAGTAACCTACTGCAACAGCAACAAGAATCCAGAAAAACCAATTTTTGTAGAAGGGTTGAATATTCTTCTTAGAAGCCATAACTCACCATAGACCAATCGAGTGGAAGTCAAAATGAATCCAAAATGGGTATCATGTGGTGAGCATGACTTAAATAATCGATGCAAAATAGGAAGAAAGGATGTGAATTTGCAAATAAAGTTATGCAAGTCTTTGGCAATAAACGCAAGAAGCCCCAATCTAAGGTAGATTGAGGCTTTTTGTTGAAGAAGATGACCCGGCAACTACCTACTCTCCCACACACCTACGCATGCAGTACC
>JBEEPK010000078.1:0-8479 GCA_041191145.1 Bacteroidota bacterium | reverse complement strand
ATGATGCCATCATACATTGCACAACCGCTATAATCACCGGCAAAGACATTATTCCGAAAAGGATTATTTCTCAAATCGCTTTGTGCCTCTGAAGCCCTGCGATCCATCCACGAATTACCACCATCTCTTGAATAACTCACATAGCAATTCGTGATGATATTGTTTGGATCATCTCGAGAATCCAAATACATGATGCCCAAATCTCCATTCGTGGGATCGATTGCTATCCAATGCCAAAATTGATCATTAGTTTCAGTTGAATGGACTGTGGTTGGCTTTGACCAAGTTTCGCCTTTATCCGTGGAACGAGAAAAATATACATTAGGAATGCTATCGGCCGACCAAGCAAGGTATAGCCAGCCTCTTCGTGGACCATTCGTCAAGTCGCATGTCAATGATGGATATGCCTCAGCTCGCACTCCTCCCTTGACGGTATGCCGAACGCCTTCATCCAATGCTTTTGCTTTCCCGAATGAACGATAGGTTTGAATCAAACGAGGTGAAGTGAAAGTATTACCACCATCCATGGATTTAGCGAAACCAATGCTGGATTTCGGACCATAATTCCATACAGTATAGACCTCGCCTTCTGGACCGGTAACGGTCAATGGAAAACTCTGTCCAAATGTAGTGTCTTCAGAAATACCGGGAACTCGATCGCTCACAGGAACGGGCACAGACCAAGTACTTCCTTTGTCTGTTGAATATACATTCACGATTTGAGTGGATGAATCACGATTGATCACGCGCTTCCAAGGAATATAAAGCCTGTCCACATAAGGTGAAGTCGGTGAATTATCAGCCCAGATATAGTATTTATCTTCAAAAGTGGAATCAGGAGTTTGCTCCCCCAAATGCTGAATGACCGGAATGTGTTTTGTCCATGTCACACCACCATCGGTCGTTCTCGCAAAAAATACTCCATTCTCAGGTGATGCTTTACTGCGATCCCCAAATCCACCATAGACCAAATAACCAGTTCCATCTCGACTGAAAGCCACCGATGGATCATTGCTTGAAGTGGTCATTTTGGGTGGTTTTCCAAGATTCACATTCTTCCAAGTTCTGCCACCATCCATCGAATAATACACCCACGCCGAAGAACTTGCTCGATAATCAACTGCTGATCCGATGAGATTCATTGGATTTTTGGGATTCACAGCAATAGATGATTCATTCTGCACCGGCAATTGATCGGTTTCGGCGGTGATCATATTGATATCGTCAAAGAAACTAGGATTGGTGAGTGCATTCGTGATCATTGGAATCATCGGTGTGAGGGGAATTTCTCTGCCGATATCAGGAGTTGGATGTGCTGATTCCATATATCTTCGAAGCGCATCTCCCGCCTTTTTTACTTCAATCGAGAGATCACTCTGTGCCTGAAGTTGAAAAGAAAGGATCGTGAAACAGAAAAATGCGAAAAGGAGTGTATACAAGTATTTCATGAGCATAAATGTAATGTTGAATTGATTCTGCAAAACTATGTTTTTCAGACTCATGCAAAAGCACGAAATTTATGGGAATATACACATAATCATCATGGAAAACCATCATGCAAACTCTAGGAAAATCAAGTAATTTTTTGGCAATTGAAAGTGCTTATTCGAATCTTGAGAAATCTTCCGTGGCCATTGTATCAGCTCCATATGAGCATACCGTGAGTTATGGCGGTGGAGCGGGCAAAGGACCCAAAGCAATTCTAGATGCAAGTGCTTATGTGGAATTTTATGATGATGAATTCAATCGTGAACTTTGTTTTGATATCGGCATTGCTACCATGAAGCCAATAGCTTTCGGAAAAGCTGTTCATGAAAAAGCATTGAGCATCATCGAAAAACAAGTCGAAGAACTCTTGGAGAAAGGGAAATTCGTGGTCACTTTGGGTGGAGAACATACAATATCAACTGCGCCAATCAAAGCGCATTTTAAGAAATATCCGAAGATGTCTGTGTTGCATTTTGATGCACATTCGGATTTACGCGATACATATGAAGGAACTCCATATTCGCATGCATGCTTTATGTCCAGAGTTTGTGAATTCATGAAACCCAAATCCATCACTCAGGTTGGTATTCGTGCTCAATGCAAAGAAGAAGCCGAATTCATCAAGAAGAAAGGTGTGAACACATTTTATGCTTCAGCAATCAGAAGAGGTTTGCATGGCAAGAATTGGCAAAAATCAGTAATTGATTCTCTGTCAAAAGATGTCTATGTCACATTCGATGTCGATTATTTCGATCCATCGATCATGCCTTCCACAGGTACACCTGAACCTGATGGTTTTCTCTACTCTGAAACACTTGATGTTTTTCGTGAATTGATCAAATCAGGAAGAAGGATTGTAGGATTTGACATCGTTGAACTTGCCCCTGAAAAAAAAGTGCATCATCCGGATTTGACTACAGCGAGATTGCTGTATAAAATGCTGAATTATGCATTTGCCAAAAAGTAATTAGATTGTTTTTTTGAGTTCAAGTGTTTGACCGTCGAATATGGCATAAGTGGCAGGGAAGGAAAGCCAATGTCCGAGATTGACATATAATCCATTGCCGAATGAAGTAACTTCAGCTTTGTGTTTATGTCCCATGATGACAAAGTCAAACTGTTCATTCAGAATCTTCTTTTCGGCAAAATCTCGCAATCCATCACCGATAGATTGCTCGCCATATTCTTTTGCATCGGTGTGCATTCTGCTTCCGCGAGAAGCCCATGAGGCTATGCCAATGCCGATATCGGGATGAATCCAACGGAAGAGTGTTTTGCTAATTGGACTTCGCAATATTTTTTTGAGTATGAGATATCCGGTATCATTATATGCTTTGCCATCTCCATGCGCGAGATAAAAACGCTTGCCGGAAATATCACAAGTGATATCATCCTCAAATACGGTGATACCGAACTCCTCTTTGAAAAAAGAGACATGTCCAAAATCATGATTGCCCATCAAATAGGTCACGGATTTTCCTCGACTTGTCCAATGTTTCAATTCCGCTAGTGTTCTGTAAAATTGCTTTGGAATGACTGTTGAATATTCGAACCAAAAATCAAAGAGATCTCCAATGATATAAAGAGATTCGCAGTCATGTTCAATGGATCGAAGAAATGCTATAAAAGCTGTTTCGCGCTCCATTTGTTGTTCTGCTGAACCTAAACCAAGATGTATGTCTGAAATGAAATAGATCATTCTATCATCAAGAAATCGGAAGATATATGCATGTTCAAACCATGAAACTACGAATTAAATGGGAATACTTCATTGCGGTCTTTCTGTGCTCAGTCCTCATTATTGAAGCACAGGATCGCAAATGTGGGGGAGAAATGCTGCTTGATGGTTCGGAACCACTGATTTCGATCGGACTAGATACAACAGGACATTGGTGGTCCATAACTTCACCTTTCTCAAGAAGATATGCAGTGACAATTGATGGAAAGAAGGGAATGGATGTAGATTCAGTAAAAGCTCCCATTTTTTCTCCTGATGGCCAGAAATTTGCCTATCCCGTGTTGAAAAATGGAGTTTGGTATATCATTACGAATGATTCCACAATACCAATTGGTGCAGGTATCCCGGGATATATAGGTTTTTCAAGATATGGCATTCTTGCCTATACAGTCATTGATGGCCAAAGCGAAACAGTACATATACGTAGAGCAGATGACCTATTTACACAAGTACTCATCAATCGCATTGGTGATATAGCACTGAGTTTTGATGGTAATCAATGGGCATATCGTTCTCGAAGAGCCGGTGGAATTGCACTCATGGTGAATGATGAAGAAATAGACAGATTTGAGGAATGTTTGATGGCAGGATTTATGCTCGACAATACTTTTGTATATGCGGGTAAGCAGGGAGATTTATGGAGAGTGAATAAGAATGATGAAGAGCTGCTCTCGGCTCAATATGTGAAGTTTCTCCAGATCAATCAATCCGGCAATACCTTTGCTTGCGCTTATGGAAATGGAACACGGTTCACCGGATATCTCAACTCCAATGAATTTATAAAGCCACTTGAAACTCAGTCATATGATCGCATAGATGATCTTGTGATACATCCTTTTGAACCAATGATGGGTTTGACTTCATTCAGAGCGGGAATGAGTTATATGATGATGAATACAGCGGAATATGATGCAGGGATCAATGTTGGACCAATCAGATTCACGCATGATGGACAGGAAGTCTATCTCTGTGGGGATTCACAGCAGGATCCATTCATTATAGTGAATGGTCAAAAATTCATGCAGAAAAATGCATTGGATATTAACAGATTCTATGCGCTGTCGCCAAAAACTGGAACATTTGCCTATGCCACTTCATCTGCGATGATCATGCAAAGAATGAGTGATGGATTTACTTTTGCAGGTATGATGGCGGATTATGTCACTGCCCCGATATTCAATCATAGAACAAATGCCTATGAATCACTTGGAGTGGTCAATAATCGATTGTTTCTGATGTATTGCAAGCCATAAAAAAAGCCCCGAATTTCGGGGCCTGAATCAATTCATTCGATTTTCTTTGAAATTTTCCGTTTCCGGATCCAGAATCAGTCTTTTCAGTATTGCCATGATTTCATTATCAAGAATACCATTTGAATTCCAGAAGTGAACTTCATTTGTCACTCCTTCTTCATATCCGGAAATTCCACATACTAGAGAAACTTGGGTTAAATCCTCTGCTAATTCACGAACCTTGAATTCATATTTCACTCTACCTGCCATCCATGTTCCTCCGCGAATGACGGGAAGGCGACCATATCGTTCCAATACTTTATATGTTGTGTCTTTACCGCCAGCAAATACTCGGAAATCAGAACGAATGAATCCTCGATAGAGCCCAGTTTTTTCATCCATTTTTGGATCGCGTGTTGATGGATCTGAAAATGTACCTAATTCATAGAATGATCTTTTGATGCCCTTCCACACAGTTCTGATCGATGCTTTCAAAGTATCTTGAGTTGTGATTTGCGGTAAATCTTCCTCGAATTGTGCATGAAGTGTGGTAACATTCAGCATGCAGGAAGCGCACATCATAATGAGAGCTATGAGAATATGTTTCATGTCATTGCTAAGATTTGTGGATAAAGATCAAGAACCGGTCAAACGCACAGATACAACTTTCGAGACTCCTTCTTCTTCTTGTGTCACTCCATAGAGCGTATCAGCGGCTTCCATGGTTTTTTTATTATGTGTGATCATCAAGAACTGGGTCTTTTCACTGAAACTCTTGATGAGTTGCAAATAGCGATCGATATTCGCATCGTCGAGAGGGGCATCAACCTCGTCCAAAATACAAAATGGACTTGGTTTGACAAGATAGATCGCAAAGAGCAATGCAATGGCAGTAAGTGTTTTTTCACCTGCAGAAAGCAATTCTATGGATTGTGGTCTTTTTCCAGGTGGCTTCGCGGTAATTTCAATGGAACATTCTAGTGGATCACCTTCGCCGAGATGAATTTCTGCTTCGCCGCGACCGCTGAATAGTGTCGCAAAGAGATCTTTGAAATGTCCTCTAATCTGCTCGAATGTATCATTGAAGCGCTGTTGAGCGGTTTGATTGATTTCATCCATTGTTGCCTGCAAAGACTCTTCGGCTTGAGATAAATCGGCAAGCTGACTCTTCAGAAATTCCAGACGCTCATGTTCTTTTTCATATTCTTCCAATGCAAGAAAATTGACATTCCCAAGATTTTGCAATCGATTGGATAATTTTCTCGCTTTCTCTTTTTCGATGAGTTCATCGAAATCTTGTGGTAATGTCCAAGATTCAGGAAGATTGGAGAAATCGATATCGGGATACTGCTCTTCAATTTTCTCGAGAATACGCTTGAATTCAATTTGAGCATGTTGAAGACTTAGCTCTGTGGCATGCACTTGCTCTGTAATTGCATGTTCGAGAGTGCGAATCTCTCCTTCGATATTGCGTACTTGTTGTCTTCTTTCTTTGAAATCACGGGCTTTGTCTTGTCTTTGTGAAATTGCTTCTTGCAAACTCTTCACGCGTTCTTCTTCTTCGACCAAATCAGATGCAACAGCATTCATTGAAGATTCGAGCATGGCCTGTTCATTGCCTGCTCTTTCCTGTTCATCTTTGAGATATTGCAATTGCTCGGTTTTCTGAGAAATAATTTCTTCCAATCGACGAATCTCGGAAGATACCGATCTTTCCTCGCCTCGCTTTTGCACAAGCGCAATTTCGGATTGCCTGAAAGCATTCTCCGAATTGATTAGTTGATTGTCTGTTTCTTGAATGCGCGTCAAAATTGCTTTTTTGAGTTCATCGGCTTCAAAGCGCTTTGAATTGACATCATCCATTGCTTCATTCAAACTTGTATTGCTACCTTTAAATTCGGTCAATTCCGAATGTAGATTGAGCAATGTCTCATCTTGTTTTTCTCTTGCCGATTCAAGTGCCTCTTTTCGATAACGCAACTTGGATATTCCTTGCTCGAAGAGATTGCGATCAAATTCAGCTTTGCGAACCTGTTCTGTCAACTTCTTGATATCGATGGCATCATGATTGGCTTTTGTGGAAGAAATCTCAGCATTCAATGCATCAATATCTTTGGTCAAAGTATCCAAAGCTTTTTGTTGCTTTGCAATTTGTTCTCTTCTACCAATCCGCTTTCCTTCAGAAGAGGAAATTGAGCCACCACGAATGACTCCTTCCGCGCCATGAATTTCACCACGAAGGGTAATACATGTGCAATCGGGATTGCTCTTTCTCAAGATATTTGCCGTATCGACAGAATCAACTATCAGAGTCTTACCGAGAAGTAATCTGAGTGAATGTCGAATTGTATCATCAACAGATACAATCTCACTTGCCCAACCAATGATACCGGATTCTTTTGGCTGATTGCCTGGTGCAGAACAGTTCGGAATGAATTCTCTGCAAAGAAAAGATGCCTTGCCTTTGGATGCTTTTTCTAATTCTTTGCATCCTTGCATAGCTTCTGCCATGGTGTCAACAACGAAATATCCACCGGCATCTCCGAGAGCTGCTTCAATCGCAATTCCGATGGCTTCATCAGCATTGATGATTTCTGCCAAAGTGATTTTACCTGATGCAGGATTCCATGTTTTTGATGATGACAAATACACCGAGCTTTCTTTGGTTTCAACCAGATTTGAAAGGAATTCGATGGATGCCGTCAAACGACCTTTCTCATTTTGTTTTTCGGCGACTTGCTCACGCAATGAGCCGATGCGTGATTGCAATTCAGCAATGCGTTCCTGTGCATCTTGCAAAGTGACTTCAGCTTCTCTCAAAGCATTCGCAAATCGCTCTTGATCTTTGGCATTTGAATCGATCTCTTGAATAACCGTTGCAAGCGATTGTTTGGTACCGGATATTTCACCTTCAGTCTCAGCGATGCGTCTTTCGAGTCCGGCAATGCGCTCGGATGCTCTGTCTGAAGCAGATCTTCTTTCGGCGATGGTCTTGTCAAGAATTGCCAAAATCTCATCATATTGTTTTGCTTCGCCACGAAGCTCTTGAGCTTTATTTCGAACGTCTTCTCTCGCATCACGGAAGCTTTTTACTTCTGTTTCAAGGGCATCACATTGAGCGTGTAATTCAGCAACTCTTTCCTTTGATCTCTCGAGTGAATTCATTGCTTCGCTTCTTGTATGATCTGCCTCCTTGGCCTGATCCATTGCACGCACGATTGCTTCACTGAATGCTTTGATTCTTTCAATACTTACAGCTTTCTGTTGTGACATCGCGGCCAAATGTTTGCTTGAATCATTCAACTGATTCTGCAATTCACGCATTTCTGCTTCGAATTGCTCAGCTTCAGCTTCCAGCGCTATACGCGCTTGTTCGGCATCATGTAATTCTTTTTCAAGAGTGGTTTTGCGTTCAATCAATGGAATGAGTTCTGCTTTTTTTGCAACAAGCAAAGCATCGATCTTCACATAATCATGATGCAGAATCCATGCTTCGGTTTTACGCAATTCATCGGTGATTTCACCATGCAGTTTCGCTTTTTCAGCTTGACGCTGTAATGTGTAGACTGTCTTTTGCACTTCTCGCATGATGTCAAGCACACGCTCAACATCAGCTTTGATAGATTCAATTCTGCGTCTGGTTTCTTTTCTACGGGCTTTGTATTTCGTAACACCGGCAGCTTCTTCAAAAAGATGTCTGCGATCATCTGTTCTATCGCTCAATATTTTTTCAATCATCTTGAGCTCAATCACGGAATATGCATCGGCACCCATGCCGGTATCCATGAAGAGATCAATGATGTCCCGCAAACGACATTGTGTTTTGTTCAAGAAGTACTGACTTTCTCCATTGCGATAGAGTCGGCGGGTGAGTGTAACTTCGGTATATTCCGTTGGGAGAATATTACGATTGTTTTGAATAGTGAGTGAAACTTCGGCGAGACCAACAGGACGACGAGTTCTTGTTCCATTGAAAATCACATTTTCCATTGCATCAGAGCGTAGCACGGATGTTTTTTGT
>JBEEPK010000077.1:0-8696 GCA_041191145.1 Bacteroidota bacterium | reverse complement strand
GCCATGTTTTTCGAGAATATCTTCTTCGAGTGAACCGGAATTTACGCCAACTCTGATGGGAGTGCCGCGTTCTTTTGCTTTTGTGAGAACTTCCTTGATACGATCTCTAGACCCGATATTTCCGGGATTGATACGCACTTTTGCCACGCCCGCTTCAATCGCTTTCAATGCAAAAATGTGATTGAAATGAATATCAGCTACGATCGGAATCACGATTTCAGCGATTGCTTCAGCTGCTTCTTTGTCATTCACAGTCACACGGACGATATCAACGCCTGCTTCCTGACAGCGCTGAATTTGTTCAACGGTGGCATTCACATCCGCAGTCTTGGTTTTAGTCATTGTTTGCACGCTGATCGGCGCATTTCCGCCAACAGGTACAGATCCCACCATGACTTGTCTGCTGATTCTTCTACGAAATGGTCTCACCACATAGGGTGATTCTGTTGTATTATCAATAATTGGGAGATTCATGTGCTATAGCCAAAATAGTTGTAGTGTGACAACGATGATTCAAGTGTAATTGTTCCAAACATCAATCAAGTTTCTTTGAGACTTCATAGAGTATGCGCTTTTCTTGTTCAGTCAAATTCGCAAAACCCTTTGCCGTGATTTTTTCGAGTATTGTGTCGATTTCTTCAGTCGTGATTTCGCGTCCACCCATGAAAACTCCTGTCATGGTACCTTTCTGCTCGGGTGGTTTCACTTCTTCTACGACTTCAACATAAGATTTTTCAAAAGGATAATCAATGATATTGCCATAGCTCGATTGCTGTTTTGAGCGACCAAATATCTTGTCAACCAGCGCATAAATTTTTAAATCATCGCCATGTTTGAGCATGATATATCCAAAGAATGCACCGCCCAAATGCGCAAAATGTGCAACGCCGGAATTGGTAGAGAAAAGACCGGAGAAGAGATCAATACCTGCATAGAGCAATACAAAATATTTTGCGGGAATGGGTATGAAAAGCGGAAACATCATGACGGGTCGATCCGGAAAGGTGAGTCCAAAGCCAAGCAAAATACCCATCACCGCGCCCGAAGCGCCAATTGTTGGAGCTCCTTCAAAACCAGGAAGCAATTGCATGCCCAAGTGAACAAGGCCGCCGCCCATGCCTGCAATCAGATAATAGGTGATGAATCTTCTGCTACCCCAAATCATCTCAAGCTCTGCACCAAACATCCATAATGCCAAGAGATTGAAAAAGATATGCGAAAAACCCGCATGTAGGAATTGATAGGAAATCAATTGCCATGGCCAGAATAGTCCACTTTGAATCGGATGCAAAGCAAAATATTCCATGATATAACTTGATAGTGACACGCCATTGAAGGCGAGCACTTCAAAAATGACGGAATCAAGCAGAAAAATTGACCCATTCAAAATGAGCAATAATTTCAGCATTGGTGGAAAGAGTGAAAAACCCATTCCTCGATTATCATTATAATAACTCATACTATCCGTTGATCATCACAATTCCAGGGCTTGCACACCCGGAAGAATTGCGCCTTCCAAAAATTCGAGTGAAGCGCCTCCACCCGTTGATACATGGCTGACGGCATGCGCCAAGCCCATTGATGAAATTGCCGAAGCGGAATCTCCACCACCGACAATCGTGATTGCTCCATGTTTTGTTACTTCCGCCAAGGATTCTGCGATGGCTTTTGTGCCATGAGCAAATGCGGGAATTTCAAAAACGCCCATTGGACCATTCCACAGAACGGTTTTTGCATTACCAATGATGGAAGCAAATTGTTTGACTGTTTCGGGTCCAATATCGAGTCCCATCCAGCCTTGTTCGATAGCCTCACATGATGAAGTCTTGATATTCGCTTCACCCGAAAAAGCATCCGCAATGATGCAATCGGCGGGGAGGACGATTTTGGAGGCAAATTCGCTTTTGAGCAATGCATCAGCCAATTGAATGCGCTCTTCTTCGATGAGTGAAGACCCAATATCATGTCCTTGCGCTTTCAAGAAAGTGAACATCATGCCGCCGCCAATCAAGATATGATCGCATTTTGGAAGTAGGGCATTAATGACATCAATTTTACCGGAAACTTTGGAGCCACCCAAAATGACTACGAAGGGTCTTTCGGGCTTGTTTACTGAATCTCCGAGATATTTCAATTCCTTTAGCATGAGAAGTCCAGCAGCTTTGACAGGCATGAATGCTGCAATGCCGGCAGTTGAAGCATGCGCTCTATGAGCCGAGCCAAAAGCATCATTCACATAGACATCGCCAAGACTTGCAAGTGCTTTGCCAAAATCAGGATTATTTGCTTCTTCTTCGGCATGAAAGCGTAGATTTTCAAGTAGTACAATTTCGCCACCATTCATGGAAGCAATTATGGAAGCAGGAATCTCGCCAATGCAAGCTGAAGCAAAGTGCACGGGAGCAGAGACAAGAGTCGCTAAATGTTTTGCAACAATATCAAGTGAATATTTGAGATTGATTGTGCCTTTTGGTCTGCCGAGATGCGACATCAAGACCACTTTTGCGCCTTGTTCAAGCAGTACATTGATGGTTGGAAGAGATTCACGCATGCGTTTATCATCGGTGATGATTCCATGTTCATCGATCGGAACATTGAAATCCACGCGGACCAAACACACTTTATCTTGAACATTGATATCGAGAATAGACTGAATCATGAGAATATTTGTCGTGAAATTCGATGAAAACCTATGACAAAATAAGAACTTGCCAAGTTCCGCAGGGCATTATTGACGGGGAATTTATGGCATATTGTCTTGTATGTCGAAATGCTCCTGCAAAATCCTCTTTTTATTGTCTTTGATATATCCCAATAATGCCTTAACAACCGGTGAATGCTTCTTGCCTTTAAGCCAAATGATGCGCCATGTGGTATGAATTGGCAGACCCTTCACGGGCACAATCATCAATTGTTTGTTCTTGAGTTCATTCTTTATTCCAATGAGGGGCATGATAGAATATCCCAGATTAGCAATGATGGCTTGTTTTACTGCTTCATTGGAGGTGAGTTCTAGCATTTTTTGCACGGTTATATGTCTTTGACTCAAAAATCGCTCCATCATTTGTCTTGTGCCCGATCCTTGCTCCCGAAAAATCCATGGTAATTGCTGTAATTCATTGATGCTGAGTTCTATTTGCGATTTTTTGGATTGATATGCACCGATGAGATGCATAGTATTCTTCACGATGGGAATACTCTCGGTTTTGAGATGTCCTGGAACCAATGACACAAGTGCAAAATCAATAGAATTCTGTTCAAGGCTTTCGATGACTTTCTCTTTATTTGTCACATCCAATTCAAGAGTGATGGCTGGATGTGCATTCAAAAAATCGGTAAGCAAATATGGCATCACATATTTACCGGTCGAGACAACTGCAATTTTGAGTTTCCCTGTGAGTTGTCCCTTATACGATTGCACCACATCATCCATCGCTCCGGCTTGATCCAAAATCCGCTCTGCATAGGCAAGAATTTCCTGTCCAAAATCCGTGAGATAGAGCTTCTTGCCGACAATTTCCGTTAGTGGAATATCAAATTGATCTTGAAAATTGCGCAGCTGAATCGACAAAGCAGGTTGGCTTAAATGCAATTCTTCTGCCGCCTTGGTGATGCTACCCAATTGTGCGATTCGCGTGAAAATCTTCAATTGATGAAATGTGTATTGCATAAATAATGTTTATGTAAAATATAGAATGAATAAATATAACTAAATGAATAAAAATCCCGACATTTGTGGTGTACTTTCACTAACATATGAGAGGTTCACCATGATTCGACGCTATGCAAAACCCGCTTGTTGGCTCATCGCTTCTTTTTGCTTGATCTATTCTTTCATTGTGGAAGGCACTCTAAACCCATCTTTTTACCGCTCCATTTCGATTGTGTTTTTCATTGCCACTCTCGCATTACATAAAAAGGATACCGAGATTTCATTGAGTGTAAATGAAGATAGAATACCAATGCCGATGAAGACAAAAGAATTATCATTGGATATTGATTCGATTCTCAAGTCTTCCAATGGATTGCTATCTGAGCAATTCAAAAACATCTCAAATAGGGGAAATGGAATCGGATGAATCCTGCGCTTCTCTTTGAGAATGTGACCAATCCGGCATTCTTGTTTTTTCTCTTGGGGATCATTGCCGTTTATGTGAAGAGTGATGTACAGATTCCATCCACCACATCGAAATTCATTGCGATTTATCTTTTATTCTCGATTGGCTTCAATTCCGGACAAGAATTATCGCATCAGGCGATTACCATTGAAATTCTCGCATCCTTGTTATTTGGAATCCTGATTGCCGCGCTCATTCCGCTGTATGTCTTCTTCATTGCCAAGATTAAACTTCCTGTTCATGATTCTATTGCCATTGCATCAGCTTATGGTTCGGTGAGTGCTGTTACATTTGTCACAGCAGTATCTTATCTCGAAGCAAAGCAATTGGCATTGCATGGTCATATGGTAGCGGTTATGGCACTTATGGAGTCACCAGCAATTATTGTGGGATTGATTTTGCTATCATTGTGGGGTGGAGGAGGGAAGACGCTTTCATGGAAATCCATCATGCAGCATTCCTTTGCCAATGCGAGTGTATTATTGATTCTGGGAAGTTTGCTCATTGGATATATCGCGAATGCAAAACAAGCCGCAGGGATTACGCCATTTACGAGTGATTTGTTTAAAGGATTTTTATCGATCTTTTTGCTAGATATGGGACTCATTTGCGGGAAGGAAATAAAGCGATTTTTTGCTTTTGGCACATTTCCTCTTGCGCTTGCGATAGCATTGCCATTGCTGAATGGATGCATAGTGGGGATATTGTCAACATTCATCACGCAGGATATTTCCAATCAATTCATCTTTGCGATTCTTGGGGCAAGCGCATCATATATTGCAGTACCTGCCGCAATGAATATAGCTGTTCCCGAAGCCAGACCATCGCTCTATGTACCAATGGCGCTTGCCATTACATTTCCGATCAATATCACCATTGGATTTCCGCTGTATATGCAAGTGATAGGTTTGATGCATGAATAAAAAAAGTAACAATCACACCCCGCCCCTCGGGCACTCTTCTCATCTGAGGGGAATGAATAAGAAGCCGAGGAGAGCGATTTGTATTGCAGAGTTCAGATCCCTCATTGATAGTGAATTGTGATACTTACAATAACAGATCATTTCATATATGGTTACATAGTTATTTTGCAACTGTGAATTTGTGCCAAACAATATGTTTGCCACAACTGACACGCAAAAAATACACACCGTTTGACAGTGCATCGAGTGGTATATGCATATTGCCTTCTGTTATGCCATCGCCTAATGCACTGAATACCAGTGAACCTATTGTATTGTAAAGGCTAAACTGAATCTGCTCAGTAGAATTATCCATTACCTGATAATCAACAATACATGTCGAAGATGCTGGATTAGGGGAAATGGTGAGCTCAATTTGTTTCTGACCATTCTCATCGTAGACAGAAGATATGGCTATCGGCTCGAAGCTAAATATATCACGGGAATTGGTCATTAAACGCAAGCGTGAACCATTTGTAGTTCGAAGATAGAATATCTGCGAGATACCTGAAGCCATATCTGAACCAGGACTTTGGACATGATATTGGCGCTCCAAAGGTTCACGAATCCAAGTAGTACCACCATCCTCCGTACGATATATCATAGCTTCAGAACCAAAGTATCCAATTGTATCGAGGTCTCCATTTGCATTCATGATGACTGAATCACCATAGTTTCGCGGACGTCTTACGACAAACATACCACGGCGTTCATCTGCAAAAGCGATATGGCTTATTCCTCCAAATGGACCGCGTCGCTTACGCCACAATTCCACTTTAGATATGCCACCATCTAGAGATTTCCATAGTACTTCTTCGGACAGAATCGCTCCACGATCATCTCGATAGAAAACCTCAGGACCGCCAAGAAATAATGCTTCTTCTGAAATGAGATTATCAATCAAAGTCACCTTATTTTCAACATCGAAACATCTTTTTGTCATGGGTTGCCATGTTGTTCCTCTATCGTTGGTATAAGCACCTGAGGGCTCAGAGGCCGGATCATCTAGTGCATTGGGGCCGGAGAAAAGGTAAATACTGCTCGGACCGACTTCGCCTCCTCGCATCTCAACTATAGTTTTACCTTTAAGAAAGTCGGGGAAGGGAACTGGATAAAGTGTATCAATAAGTTGGGTTCCAGCATAATAATAGTTCCAGCGATAGAGTTTGGGAATTGTATCAGTTGGGGTAACAGTCATCGTGAGCAGCAGTCCTTGATTTGCTTGCTGATGGCGTGTCATATATATTCCTTCATTTGCTGAAAATCGTTTGCTAAAGAATGTTGTATCTAATATCCAGGATTTTGTTCCACTATGAGACCTAAGGATAAAGGGCTTGTCCTCGAATATTGGATTAGACAAACTATCTAGTTTGATGAATTTACTGATCGCTCCTGTAATTAGTGTTGAAGAAACCGACGGATAGAAGACATCATTAAGTATTAGAAATTCACCCGAATTTCTAATTGTAGAATCCTCCCAAACTGTTTCCCATGTTACACCCGCATCCGAGGACTTACGCACACTCCATCGCTTTGGAGCTTTTGTGGTTGAATACCAATTGGACTGACCGATTTGCACTATATGTAGGGTTGTTGCTACTGCTGTTTTGGTAGCATAAAACACTGTGTCATTACCACGATACATTCTCTTCCACATGCCTGAAACAGTATCTATTGGCTCATCATACAATTTGTCATATTCATCAGTAAAGCTAATTGGTTGGGCAATTGCCGGTACACAAAAGAGCAATAGTATACACAGATATTGAAATGATTTCATGGAGTTATCCTAATACATCGGTTATGAATGAACTACCTCATTTAATCACAAATAAAGGTACAAATTACGCCTGGCTCATTGCTTATGGGGCAGGGATTGGTTTGTGCTTCCCTCGAGCGATCTTCGATCACATATCGAGGTTGAGTGCTCGGTGGAATCGGTGGACGCAAGCAAATAGTATAGCGTGTTAAGCAACAATTACTTATCTGGCAGGGTACATAGCACCCTGAGGCACCTGTAATGCCAGTTTGCAATTTTTGCCAACATGACCCTTTTATCACACGCCATTTTGTTTTGCACTCATTAAGTAGAAAATTGGGAATTCTACCTTCTGCTACCAATGTGGGTACAGCAACTTGGGTCAGTAAGAACGATGTAGCAATATCAATTACTTGTGCAACATTATTAGGGTCAAAAAATGGTATGCATGGGGTAGATGGGTTCAATATCTGGACACTTGCAATATAAATATCATAATAGACCACTGAATAACAATCCCCTGTATTACGGTATCTCCACTGTATCTCAAGAAAACAACCAGAGCCCGGAAAAGGCACTTCAATAACGCTTACCCTATTATTTTCCCAAACATTATTGGGACAATCCGGATAGCAAGGTGTAAAATCTATCGGACAATGTTGGGCCCTTGCAGAAAAACTATTAGCCATAACAAAAGCTCCAATAAAAAGGAGCATAAAAATTAGTTTTTTCATACAACACCTGTTTGATTTTTCAAATACATAGTACGGACACTTTGAACTATTCATTCATGAGAATAGACAGCAAGTTTTTTTTTTACATATCGCCCTACTGCCATGATAAACACACTTGTGATATTTTACCATTTTAACTTTCACCTTCATTTATCGAGCGATGATCAATCGTTGGGAAGAAATATGTGAACCACCTTTGCATACCACATAATAGACACCATCGGGGAGTTTGCCAGCATCAAATACCAAAGAAGATCTATAATTCTGAGCATTGACATGAAGATCTTTTGTTAGATCGCGTACTTCTTCACCAATGGCATTATACACTTTCAAAGTAAGCGATTGTACCGACAGTGTAAAGAGCCAATCCACTGCAATTGTTGTGCTTTTTGAGAATGGGTTTGGATATGGTGGATTTGTATACAAATCGCTTGTTGTTTCTTGGATATTGGTTGCAAAATCAATAGGATCCGATAATAAGGTAATTTCATCTGTATGTAATAAAGCTCTGTTACCAATTGAAATGAATGATTTCGGAAGATAAATGGCTCCTTGGAAGCGTGACTGTAATTTATTGAGTATTTCATCTTTAATTGGGATAAAGGTCATTCCACTATCAAGAGAATATCGTATATCAAATGTTTGTTCGGCATGTAATAATACTTTTCCAATCCACAGTGATTTACCTCTGGTAGTCATCCATTGTATGTTTGAAGGGCCAATGATTCTTTGTGTTGCAAAGTTGCCGTTGCTTGAAATTGAAAGTAATGTGATATTACTACCATCGTGAATAAAGAGATTCTGTGGATCCTTGATAATTAATCTACCTTGGGGAATATTGGACAATAAGACTTTCCATTCATGTTTGTCATTGAGTGATACAAGATCCATGCTTTTATCATTTGCTTTTGTTGCAATACCTATATAGGAAGTGCTATCTAAACTAAATGATTCAATGACAACCTCGGCATATTCGATCGGATGCTCAATAGACTTCCAAGTCATCCCACCATCACTGGTTATTACAGTTGCTTTCCCTGAAGGGTTTGTATTTATCAACCCATTGAATGAATCCCTCCAATATCCCCTATCAAATTTATTCAGACTCCCAGGACTATATGGA
>JBEEPK010000076.1:0-8569 GCA_041191145.1 Bacteroidota bacterium | reverse complement strand
CCAGAAGGTTGACATTGACAATACGAAAGGGATCATCACATTACATTCCGGAGACATATCATATTCACTTGATGCGCCATTGATAGAAAAAGGACAATCTCTAGTAAAATCAGTCATCAACATTGATCAAACATGGGAAATGACATGTTCATTTGATGAAAAGTCATTTGAATCCACATTGAATGTCCCAGTTATCTTTACCACATTCATTGGTGGAGGTATGGCTGAGAATGTCAATGCGGTCACGCTTGATCAAAAGGGAAATATATATGCATTGGGTGATACGGAAACCCCTGATTTTCCGGTATCTTCTGGCGCATATGATTCACCAAGTGCAAAGCCAAGAGATGTATTTCTTTCTAAATATGATTCCACGGGGAAAGTTATTCTCTATTCAGCGCGGATTGGGGGTTCACAGTTGGAAAAAGGAAATGCACTTGCTGTTGATACTTTGGGACAGGTTTGCATAACAGGTAGCACAACTTCAATAGATTTTCCCACAACAAATAATTCATTTCAGCCAAAAAAGACTTTATCTGATGAAGATGTATTCCTCGTAAAATTAAATGCTTCAGGAACGGCATTGATATACAGTACATTCATGATTGGCATGACGACTGACATTGCGCACGGAATTGCACTCGATGCAAAAGGAGATGTATATCTCACCGGAACAACGGGGATATTGAATAAAAGTCCGCATACCTTTCCTAAAACTGCCGGAAGCTATGACACTTCATATAATGGTGGAGCACTTGATGTTTTCATCGCCAAAATCAATCCCGAAAATAAAGGAAAAGATGATTTGATATTCTCAACTGTACTTGGTGGTGAGGATAGTGATATTGGATATAAAATTGTCATTGCAAAAAGTGGGAATATCATTATTGCAGGTGAGTCAGCCAGTACAAATATTTTTCCCGTCACCAATGGTGCGATTCAATCGAAACATAATGGCTCGAGCGATGGCTTCCTAGCAATGCTATCTCCAAAGGGTGATTCTTTGTTGTATTCCACTCTGCTTGGTGGAAGCGGTTATGAAAGAATTACGGGAATCACTTTCGATGAACCATCACAAAGTATTTTCTATGCCGGTTATACCAATTCGAGTGGAATCTCAGATTCAGTGAATCTGAATCCAATTAAGTTTCCTATAACCTCTGGGTCTTATGACACTACTTTTAATGGTGGAAATTATGATGCATTCATTGGAAAATTCGAACCTATTCCAGGAAGCTCGCTGAAATTTTCCTCCTTCCTTGGTGGATCAGGAGATGATTTTGTGACCGGACTAGGAGTCGATGTCTGCGCTGCACCATATGTCACAGGAAATACAACTTCCATTGATTTTCCAATCACCAATGATGCACCGGATTCTACAATCAAAAGAAATGAAGCATTTATTTCAAAATTGAATGCATTGGCGAATGTCTTGGTCTTTTCAAGTTATTTCGGAAATGATGAAGATGATCAGAGCAATGCATTAATTGTTGATGGTTCGGGTGCAATTTTCATTGGTGGCTCGGCATCGGGAAGTCAAATACCCGGAAGCAATCAATCTACTAATGCAAAAGATGGCTTCATTGCAAAGATTCAAGTTGGAATACTTCCTCTTAAACCGGTCATTGACATTTCAGGCAGTCTTTCATTCTGCAAGGGTGATTCCGTCATACTTGATGTAACATCCAGAAATCTGATTTCATATCAATGGAGAAAGAATTCTACGCTAATTCAGGGTGCGAATACGCCAGTTTTGATTGTTAAAGAAACGGGTGTGTACACAGTGGATGTTTCCGATGCAAGTGGATGCACGGGATCACAATCTGTTGCGGTAAATGCATTCGATCGCCCAGGTTTGAAAGTAGATTCCATTTCGGTGATATGTCCAAATGATACAATTCAACTCATTGCACAAACGACTGATTCATTGAAGAGCATACAGTGGAGTCCTTCCATAGGATTGTCCTGCACCGATTGTTTGAATCCTTTCGCCTTCCCAAAAATGACAATGGTATACACTCTCACGACAATCGACACGAATGGATGTTCGAGAATTGATACAGTGAAAGTATTTGTCATAGATTCAACCGCTATTACAGTTTTGAATATTGAGGATACCATTTCACTCTGCACAAATACAAAAGGTGTTATTCAATTTCCGATACAGAATACATCTTCAGTTGATTTGAAAGTAAAAATCGTTTCCTTTACCGATCCTTTGCTGTCAACTCCGACCGACACATTATTGATTCCTGCAGATTCTACCATTTTACTTCCAATTAATTTTGCTGGTAGACCTGATATAGGATTAAGGAAGTATGGAGTAAATATTGCAGATAATTGCGGATCAATAAAGTATGCAGAATGGATGATTGATATACAGCAACCTGATTTTATCTATAGTGTTGATACTACTTCCGAAGTATGTAAAACAAATATTGTTGTAGAAGAAATTGCAATTGTAAACAATAATGCTTTGCAAGGGACTATAGCCCTATCCTCCGATGATGCCAGAGTGCAATTTTCTCGTTCATCTTTATATATGAGTCCATTTGGCACAGATTCATTATCAGTGAGTTTTAGAAGTGATACAATCGGAAACTTTCCGATCAGGGTAATATTTGAACATGAATGCGGAAAAAAAGACACTATCACTTGGAATGTACATGTAATTTCTAATCCATTTGACATTGAATGGAAGAATGCTTCTAGTGGAATTACATCCTCAATGAGATTTGTGAAAACAATTTCCATAACAAACCAATCAAAAAGACCTTTGAACGGAAATGCAACATTTGATCTCAAAATTGTACATGAGAAAAGTGCACTTTCGATTGACTCGGTTGTTTCCAGTGATTGCAAAGTCATCATGCAGAGAAGTGGAGACTCGATAATTCTCAGTTATACTAATTGCAAGGATTTAAACAATCTTAATACTGATTTACACATGCAGTCAGTGATTGGTGAAACACTGCGTCCTTGGGTGAGTATTGCATCATTCACAAGTAAGGATCCATGTATTGAACCAACTGTTCAAAACGCGACCGATACAATTAATCTAGACGCTTATGGATGTGAATTGACAACACTTTCAATAGGAAAATCCAAAGTGCAATTGTTGGCAGTAGGTTTGTCATCGGATCGAACTATGTTACATGTCACTTATGAATCATCAGAGAAGATGCCAATCAATATTCGATGTATCAGTACTGTGGGACAAATCACGAATGCAATTCTGATTCGAGACAAAGAAGCAGGAAGGCATGAAGTGTCGATACCAATGAATGGATTATCCTCAGGAATATATGCCTTAATATTTGAGTCTGAAAGCTATGCGGCTTCATCATTATTCATGATCGTGGAGTGATGTAGTCAATGAAAAAGACATTGCTAATTATCTTTACAATATGCTTCTCGTATTTGAATTCTCAAGCTCAACATGAGAATTATATTCTGTATAATCCCATACATCTTGGCTTCGGACTCACGGGTGGATTGGGATTGCATTCCACCAATACCACTCTGCGATGTATTGGTGATCCTGCATGTCCGACCTATGATGGTGGAGTCGGTTCACAATTTGGATTTATGGGTAATGTAGAATGGATGCCAACAGATTGGGGAATGCGAGGATCAATTGGATTTTCAAATGGTTCTGTTGAAATGTCTACAATAGATAGCAGAGCTTTGGTTAAAGATGTGAATGGAGTGATTGTTCCTCTTGTAAGAGAACATTCATTGAATATCTCATTGCCAATGATCAATATGGATCTAGGACTGCAAAAGTCATTTGGAAACTCACGAGTGTTTTTCGGACCAAGCTTTGGGTTCTTATTGAGTCCGAATTGGAAAAGTACTTCCACATTGCTTTCTCCGAATAATGTGACATTCAGTTCAGGATCCCGTGATACAGTTTTTCTCGATCAAGCAATTCCAAATGTGAACTCATTGCAATATGGTATCAGTATGGGTTATGGACATCATATACCAATATCAAAAAAAGTAGTAATCGTACCCGAAATCTCAGCATCCATTCCTTTTAGCAGAATCATAGCTGGTCCTGAATGGAAGCAAACTTCAATACTTATTGGCATGTCCATTCGTTGGGGGATGGGTGCAGTCAAGGAAGAAGTTATTCGTAGAGCTGAAGTCATAGATACCATCGAAGTGAATGTGAATGAAAGAATTGGATCATTGATCATCGAAGGACAAAAAAAAAGCACCAAATCAATTGAAGAATTTGAAACTCACAAGATAATCACAGAAACAATACAAAGAACGGATACATTAAAAGTTGGATTACCACCAAAGGTATCACCAAAACCGTTCATGAAAGCCCACATTGCTCAAGATGAAGAATCAGAGGAAGTTGATGCAGTCAATGTTCGTGGACAATTGGTTACAGAAGCATTTCCAATTCTCCCAATGGTTTTTTTTTCTGAAGCGGATGCAAATCTACATCCGCGATACAGACAATTACGGACAATTGAAGGCTTTGCATCCGACAAACTTGATCCATTTGTTTCCGAGCAGCATAAAGATATACTGAATATCATTGGGGAACGAATGAACAAAAACATGCAAGCCAAAATTGAATTACATGGATTTAGTGACCCAACAACCGAAAATTCTAATTGTGAATTGGCTGGTAAAAGAGTAGGAACAGTTCGTGAGTATTTGGCAAATGTTTGGAATATCGATAGATCAAGAATCACCATTAAAATGGATAACAGAAGATGCTCTCCCGAAAATCCAACCATGAGTAGAATTCCACAAGGATATGAAGAGAATAGAAGAATTGAAATTATATCCGAACAAAAAGAAATACTAGCACCCGTAATCAGATCTAGATATGTTGAGATTACCGAGTATTCACCGAAAGACTTATACATAAATGCAAGTCGCACAATCGGAGAGAATATTAATTCATGGAAGCTCTCTTCACAATTAGGTGACTCAGTCTTGCATGTAAAGGATGGTGCGCAAATACCATTGTGGATTCAATTGCCAATCGAAAAAGAGGATGCTCGGCTCATGCAACAGTCAATGAATGATCAATTGCAAATGTCCATGATCATTCAAGACAATGAAGGTGACTTGGGAAGTACAGAGATGAGTATTCCCATTCAAAGAGATACGACAAATTATGCAATTCAAAGATTGTCATTAATGCATTTTCCTGTGCAGAAAGCAACTCTTGACAGACAGGGCAGAAATGCGATAGATGCTTTCTTGCAAGATTTGGAAGATAATGCTTCAATTAGCATTATAGGATATAGCGACAATCTGGGTAATGCCCAATCAAATCTGGAACTATCTAAAGAAAGAGCAGAAACAGTGTACAAATATATTCGAAGCATAAAACCAAAATCGAATATCGTCAAAGTGAATGGTCTCGGCTCGACGGCATTGCCACCGGGAATCCGATCACATGAATTACCCGAGAGTAGATTTCTCAGTAGAACAGTACAAATTGAAATCATCAGAACTTGGAAAAATTTGGAATGAGCGAAATCAGACTCACGCAATTTAGTCATGGTGCAGGATGCGGATGTAAAATCTCACCATCCATACTCGATGCTATTTTACACACTAATGAAGCTTTGCCACATACAGGAAATCTCATCGTTGGAAATAGCTCGCGAGATGATGCCGCAGTATATGACATGGGTAATGGAATCGCACTTATTAGTACAACAGATTTCTTCATGCCAATCGTTGATGATGCATATGAGTTTGGAAAAATAGCATCTGCAAATGCAATAAGTGATGTCTATGCTATGGGTGGAACACCAATTTTGGCCATTGCAATATTGGGTTGGCCAGTAGATACATTGTCTCCAGAAATTGCACGCAAAGTTATTGAAGGCAGTAGAGCCATGTGTGCCGAAGCGGGTATTGCTTTGGCCGGTGGACATTCCATTGATTCTCCTGAGCCAATCTTTGGTCTTGCGGTCAATGGCATTGTCCCAATCAATCAACTCAAACAAAATACCGGTGCAAAGCCGGGTGATCTATTGTATTTGACAAAGCCACTTGGCATTGGCATTCTCACCACGGCTGAGAAAAAATCTTTGCTTCAGGAAAAGCATGTTCATCTTGCGGCAACTTGGATGATGAAATTGAATTCAATTGGAAAAGAACTTTCCTTGATTGAAGGAGTTCATGCATTGACTGATGTAACGGGATTTGGCTTATTTGGTCACCTCATTGAAATGTGTGAAGGAAGTAATGTACATGCTGAACTTTTGATGGAACATATCCCATTGCTTGATTCAGTGATGGAATATGCCGAAATGAATTCGATTCCCGGTGGCACGCATCGTAATTGGAAGAGTTATGGACATAAGATTGGAGATGTACCTGATGCAATCAAACATATACTTGCAGATCCCCAAACCAGTGGAGGATTATTGATTGCAGTTGATCCAAAGGAAGCATATAAAGTTGAAGATATTCTCAAGGGTCATATGGAGGAAGAAATGATTAAGCCAATCGGAAGATGTGTTGAACAGAATGAACAATTGCACAGAGTGAGTGTACAATGATCGAAGAAAATCAAACGACAAGTGTTGAATCTAGTATAGACTTCAAAGATATAGCCATCGGTATAGTGATTGCAATCTTCATGGCATTGTTCATACGCATCATGATTGGTGAAGTATTACATGTTCCAAGTAATAGCATGGAACCTTCTCTATTGATTGGAGACAATCTGCTTGTTTCGAAAATCACCTATGCGATTGGACCTTCCGGAGATTTCATGGGTATGAAGTTGCCGGATCAAGCGAGAATATGGTTTTCAAAACCAAAGAAGAATGATATCGTTGTCTTCAGACCTCCCGCAAGTGCATTAGCCAAAGGATCGGGATCTGTTCTATTTGTCAAGCGCGTGATAGGTGGTCCGAGAGATGAACATCCCGTCACAGGTGATGTTATACCTGCAAAAGGAATGGTTATAGCATCAAATTCCATTCTTGCTTCCATGCTCAAGATGATCAAAGACCCCGGAACAGTATCAGGGAATACATATATCGTGGGTGAGGACTATTTTTATGTTCTTGGCGATAATCGCAATCAGAGTTATGATTCACAAGATTGGGGTTTGATTCCTGCATCATCAATCATTGGCAAGGCAGTCATGGTTTTGTGGTCGAATCAATATGATACCATTAGTCAGACCTCAGCTTTCCGTAATTCAAGATTTTTCCACTTCTGTAAGTAACATCTTATGCAAATAGAGTTTTATGGGGCCGCTCGTACAGTTACCGGTTCACAACATCTTCTGACCTTCGGTGAATATAAGATCCTCTTGGACTGTGGGTTGTTTCAAGGCAGAAGGGCAGAAGCCAGAGAGCTAAATAGACAACTGCATTGGGATGCCCGTGAATTAGATGCGGTTATTTTATCTCATGCCCATATTGATCATTCGGGAAATTTGCCAACGCTCATAAAGCATGGTTTTTCCGGTTCCATCTACGCAACACCCGCAACTCGTGATCTTTGTGCAATCATGCTCATGGATAGCGCCATGATACAGATGAAAGATGCAGAACACTTGCTCAAGTACCGTGATGAACATATAGAGCCATTATATGATATTGATGATGTTGCAAACACTATGCAATTATTCGATCCGATGCCATATCATCATTCATTCTCTCCCGTTCCCGGGATGACGGTTACATTTTATGATGCAGGACATCTCCTTGGATCAGCATCAGTTGTGATTGAGTGGGAAGAAGATGGAGTCAAAAAGCGTATGATGTTCACGGGAGATATAGGCAGAGAAAATAGACCAATTCTCAAGGATCCGGATAAAATTGGCGATGTGGATTTCATCATCAGTGAATCCACTTATGGAGGAAGACTTCATGAAGTGGAACAAGATTTGGAAAGAAGTCTTCTTTCCATCATAACAGATGTGATCAAAAGAGATGGAAAATTACTTATACCTGCATTCAGTGTTGGAAGAACGCAAGAATTGATTTGGTATCTGAATAATCTGTACAATCGAGGATTGCTTCCACACATAGATGTATTTGTGGATAGTCCGCTCGCAATCCGGGCAACAGATGTGTTTCGATTACATCCGGAATGCTTTGATGCACAAACAAGGTCGATGCTCTATACAGATGATGATTTGTTTTCATTTCCTGGTATAACCTATACACGCGATGTGATTGCATCAAAGAGAATAAATGAATCGAAGAAACCTGCAATCATCATAGCAGGTAGCGGCATGTGTGAATCAGGAAGAATACTTCATCACATGGCACAGTATATTGAAAAGGAATCAACAACAATGCTGTTTCTAGGATATAATGCACCTTATACACTTGGAAGAAAAATTGTTAATGGAGACAAAGAAGTCAGAATATTCGGCAATTATTTCACCGTTAATGCTCATGTCTATGAATTGCCTGGTCTAAGCGGTCATGCTGATCATGCTGGCATGGTGCAATATCTGTCAGACAGAACAATATCTACAGTAAAAGAGGTATTTTTGGTGCACGGCGAACCTGAAGGACAAGAAGCATTGGCTGAATCACTCAAGAATGCAGGATTT
>JBEEPK010000075.1:0-8644 GCA_041191145.1 Bacteroidota bacterium | reverse complement strand
ACATCCGTATTTTGTTCATCAATGCAATGTGAATGGTATTTTCATTTTGTCTGATCTTCCTGTCTATGATTATCCATCGGGTCTTTTGGAAGATGAAGACTTTCTTGTTCGTATCACGAATATTGCTAGTCGCATGGCAAATGCTTATGACAGAAATCCATCCATTTTCGGATATGGTATTTCTGATGGTTTACAAGAAAGCTCCAAGCATAGTAAAGTGTTCACTAAAAAAATTGGTTCTTTATTCAGATCCGTAAGTTCAAAGATTCTCTATAAATCCATTCGATTTGGAACAAAGACAATTGATGAACAATATACAGACTTATTGATAGCTCGTTCATCCACAAGATGGGAACCCGGTGAGAGTCAATTGAAAGAAATTGTACGATTGAAATCTCTAGCCGGGAATCAACCGATGATAGTGCATTTGGGCAAACCCGTGCAACCCCAAAATCTCAATGGTTTTTCTGATCCACTTTCGGTTGAATCTCAAGCACAATATATTCGGGATGGATATCGCACAGTTCAACAAGCTTCCGTGGCAGGAATCATCATTTGGAGCTTCAATGATTTTATCACCGCTAGAGCAATCACGATTACAGATCCCGAAGATCAGAATGTCAGCACTAGTGGTTTGACAGATCTCAATAGACAACCCAGATTGTCTTATGCAATGTTCAAAGCATTATTAAATGATGAGAAAGAGCCACTATTGCGATCAGGCACCACAAATAGTGATACACCGCTCATATTTATCTTACTCAGCTTTAGTTTGGGAATAGCATTTTTTGTACTCATCAGCAAGTTTCGAAGAATGAGAGAATATATGCTTCGCGCCTTGATCAGGCCATATAATTTTTACTCGGATATCAGAGATCAACGATTGCTTTCATTGGGTCAGACATTGTCTGTGGGACTCCTTACTTCGGCGACATTGGCAATAGTTCTTTCCACCATGCTCTTTGTGTTTAGAAGTTCTTTCGGTACAGAATACTTGTATATGATTCTGCTCCCAACCGGCTTTCTCAGAACATTATTGAATGAGATAACATGGACTCCGGAACTGGGATTCTTCTTCTTTACATTGATTGGCATTGCGGCTCATGCAGGAGTTGCTGGAATCATCTTATTTTCAGCTTTCATCACTCGAACACGATTGTTCTTTATTGATGCATTTACTATTTCCGTGTGGTCCGCTCTTCCCTTCTTACTTCTTCTACCAATTGCACTTGCATTATTCAAAGTATTGTCTGCAACAGGATCTGCCATGTGGCTCATGTTGCTCATGCTTGCTTTATTTGTGTGGTACTTTGCCAGAATGCTCAAATCAACTGCAGTTGTTTTTGATATTCGCTCACTCTATGTCTATGCAAGTGGTTCCGGATTACTCACACTATTCCTTGCAATCATTCTTACCTATTATTCAAGTAAAGTGAGCATTTTCAATTACTTGTACTATTACTTCAGCACATTCTCATAAAGCACAATTGAGTAAAACTATTGTATTCATAGCGATTAGTCTTGATGGCTATATAGCTCGAATTGATGGCGATATTGATTGGTTAACATCAATACCCAATCCAGATCAAGGGGATTATGGATATGCTGATTTGATCAATAGCATTGGCACTATCATCATGGGAAGAAAAACATATGAATCAATATTGGGTTTTGGCATTCCTTGGCCTTATGAAGAATTCTCGACATATATTGTTACCGAAAACAGTGGATATACAGTACTAAGTCCGAATACATTCACATTAACTCATCATGTGAAAGAATATGTAACTCAATTGCAGCAAGATTCGAATAAAGATATATGGATTGTAGGTGGGAGCTCACTTGTGCGAACATTTCTCGGTCTTGATTTGATAGATAAAATGATCATCTCAATCATCCCCACAATGATTGGTGAAGGCATCCCTCTTTTCCTGCCAAATAGCATATCAAGGGATTGGAATTTGGTGGAAACAAAGCAATTCAATACCGGTGTGGTCAATCTTACCTATGAGAAGTAAGCTTTCGTATTGATAGGAAGAAGACTTCATGAAAGCAGGTAAATCAGATTGCATCGCCAAAAAAAAAGCCCCGACCACATTGGACGAGGCTTGTTTTTTGATTCATTCAATTATTGAATCACAGTCGATGAATGAAGATTTCCATCTTTAGTCTTGATTCTCAGGAGATATAATCCCTTTGACAATTCATTCATTGAAATGACAGCAAGTTGCGCATCTCCACAATGATGAATTTCACGCATTGTACCTGTGATATCATATATTTTGATTTCAGAGATACCAATGCTGCTTGATATTTGAACAGTTTCATTTGGCATTTGAACGATATTCATTCCGCTTTGATCATTTGATTCTTTGATACCTGTTGTTGACTTATTGACCAAAAATCTGAGGGTATCTTGTTTTGTTTCCCCTTTTCGGTTGAAAGCAAGAGCAATTTCAGCTGAACCGGGTTGAATTGTGACAACTGTATCCATTGGCAAAAGAAAATCCACTTTCAAGATCCCATTCTTTTGATTGGCAAACAGTTTCATTTCTTTTTTATCACCCAATTTAAACCAGCGGAAATCATAGCAAGATTGAACATCGCAAAATTGTGTAATGATGAGATCTTGCCATTGTTGGGGAATATCAAGAGCTGTAACTGTATATTCAATGTCTTGATTCAACATGGAACTACTTGATATATAGGCTTTCATGTCCAAGTCTTCGGTATAATCCCAAGCCATGTCAACTGTACCGGGAAAAATAGAATAACTACTTTCCTGAGCTTTGATGAAATGTGTTGAAGCGAAAAGCCCGAGCGACAGTAGGAAAATATATGCTTTCATGAATATTGATCGATAAGTGAATAAGAATTGGACAAAACTATGATTTTTCATTGATATACATTGACAACAAATGCAGAGATTTGTCAACAAGAATTTTGGATTTTCTATGAAAATTAGTGGTTGTACATTTGTCAGAAATGGCTTTTTACTCGGTTATCCGGTCAAAGAATCGCTTCAGTCCTTACTTTTGATCTGTGATGAAGTGGTTATTGCGGTTGGTAATTCTGAGGATGACACACTGAAATATGTGCAATCATTGAATGATCCCAAGATCAAAATCATTGAAACGATATGGGATGATTCGATGCGAGAGGGTGGAAGAATCCTTGCTCAACAAACAAATATAGCGCTTGAGCAGTGTACGGGTGATTGGGTGATCTATCTACAAGCTGATGAAGTACTCCATGAAAATGATTATGCCTTGCTAAAATCTTCCATGCTTGCAGCAAATCAAAGACCTGAGATTGAAGGACTGCTTTTCAAGTATCTTCATTTTTTTGGTGATTATGCACATATCGGCATGGGAAGGCAGTGGTATCGAAAGGAGATTCGAGCATTTAGGAATACAGGTTCGATCACCTCATGGAAAGATGCACAAGGATTCAGAGTCAGGGAATCTGATTCTGTATTTAGAAAGTTGCGAGTATTGGACATTCCTGTTCATGTCTATCATTATGGTTGGGTGAGAAATCCTTCGGCTTATCTCCGAAAGCAAGCTGCATTTGGAAGATTATATCATGATGATGCATGGCTGAAAGAGCATCTGCCAACATCTGAAGAATTTCCAATCTGTTATGAACTTGCAGAGTTTACGGGTACACACCCCGAGATCATGCAGGAAAGAATCAAAGAAGATGGATTATGGACCAAACATTTTGATTCCAATAGGAGATTATCTAGACCTTTTGCAGTTGCTTTATGCGATGCATTTGAGCGATTAACCGGCAAGAGAATATTTGAATATCGGAATTATGAGATATTGCGATGAAGCAGCGAAGAGTCTCAAGAAAAGACATACAACATCTTCTCGAAACACCCTTCAGAAAGCTGGGTCATGCACTTGCAAAAGTTGTGTTTTCACCTAAAAAGGCAGCGTATCCATTCCCTGTGGTTACGGGAAGCAAAATTCTTTTTTTGAGGCATGATGTATTGGGTGATATGATTACCACATTGCCATTATTTCGTCTCGTGAAAAAGAATTTTCCTGAAGCGGAGATTCATGTTGTATGCACCAAATCCAATAGCGCCATTCTCACATATTGCGATGCCGTGGATCATATACATGTGGTGAGTCCAAATATTCTTACGGCTCCCCATCTTCATTTGAAGGAAATTCGAGCAATACGCTCACTTGATATTGACATCATTGTCAATTGTTATACTGCCCGCACATCGAAAAATGGGATTTTGATACGATTATTATCAGGACCGAATACTATCAGCAGTACTGTGTATGCCGGAGAGCGCTATGCATCATATTTTTCGGCGCAATCAACTTTGGCATCATCGATGATTTCTATGTGGGACAAAATGTTCATGCTGGGCGTTGAAACATTTGGTCTCACCTATTCTGATGAAGAAAGAGATCCATGGTTGCCTGCTCTTGAGCAACATACACAATCAGCTCGGAGCACCATCAAGGAACTTGGGCTGAAGGAGAAGAATTTCATTGCGGTAAATCTATCTGTCGGACAAGCGAGGAATATATGGCCGATCCAATCCTACAAGATATATCTAGGTTATCTCTTGGAACATGGTTTTACTCCCCTTTTATTTGGATTGCAAATGGATCAAGCTCTCATTGAGTCGATTCAATCTGAGTTTCCTACCATTTCCCATTATCCATTTGGAAGAGAATTACAAGAAATAGGCATGGTATTATCCATGGCAGGATGCGCAATGTCACCCGATACCGGATTTGTTCATTTGGCGACAAGTGTGGGATGTCCGATTATTCTGTTGGATCAACAAAGACCAAAGTCAATTGCTGAAGAATGGAGTCCATTCCGTGTGAACTATGTGCGTGTTGAGTCTACAACCAGCATTGTTGCCGACATACAGATTATCGATGTGATTCATGCTACGCAAATGCTCATGCAAGCAAACAAATCATAAGTTCCCAGTCCAAGGTCTGATCACGATTTCATCAATATGCGTGATTGAATCCTCATCGGTTCTTCCCTGTTCCAGAGCTGAAATGATAATCTTGGCAATAGTATCCGGATCCATCATGTCATTTCCTCTATCGCTAAGCATATCTTTTGACCAAATCGGTGTGCGTGTTGCACCGGGCAAAACATCAATCACACTGATTCCATGAGAACGAGCTTCTTCCCTGAAAGAGCGCATCATGGCAAGCGTTCCAGCTTTTGTAGCCGAATACACCGAAGCTCCATTGAATACAGTTGTTGCGGCTATCGAATGTATGCCCACAATGGTTTTCGGCCCTGAAACATTCGATAATAATTGGAATGCATATTTGACTGTATAGAATACCCCAAGAAGATTGGTGGACACCATCTTCTCAGCAATTTCATCATTCATATCCGCGAGATTCTCAAAGTGAGCCATTCCGGCATTCGCAATGACGATGCTAAGTGAACCGAATCTTTCGCCGATTGCATCCATACAGGCTTTCACATCTTGTACCTTACCAATATCACCTGTATAATCCATGAGAGTATTCGGAAATTGGACTTTTACATCTTCAGGAACACCTCTTCGTGAAAAGGCACAGACAATTGCTCCCTTTTGAAGGAATTGTTTTGTCAAGGAGAGTCCAATGCCAGATGAAGCACCGGTGATAAGCACAACTGAATGTTCGATTTGCATGAGGAAAAGCACTAAAATGAATTCAAAACGATAACTTTGCAATATACTCTTTTGATGAACTCCGATGCTTGACTCCAATACATTGTATTTCACTCCCGGACCTGTTCCAATTTCTGATAGAACGGGTCAAGCGATGCATGCAGTACTCTATCACAAATCTGAGCAATTCACGATTGTGCATGAAGAGTTGAAAGCCTCATTACGAACGATAATCAAGACCGATGATGATATTGTGATTGCTCCTGGCTCCGGGACAA
The DNA here is from genome assembly GCA_041191145.1 of Bacteroidota bacterium. Taxonomy (GTDB): domain Bacteria; phylum Bacteroidota; class Ignavibacteria; order Kapaibacteriales; family UBA961; genus UBA961. The sequence continues at coordinate 2,707 of JBEEPK010000075.1, read as the reverse complement.
CAGGAGCTGAAATCATAATGCGTGGCATGGTTCCAAGTAGATCAAAGATTCTCATGTTTGTCAATGGTAGATTTTCTGCACGATGGACAGAATTAGGAAGATTATTTGGACATGAAGTTCGAACAATTACAGTCGAATGGGGTGAGTCATTTTCCGAAGAAATGATCGAGCAGATGCTTTCTACTGAATCCTTTCACTCTGTCTGGATTACGCATACAGAAACATCAACGGGGATTACCATTCCTCTTGAACGATTCTGTTCCATTATCAAAACACAATCACCTGATACTTTCATCATTGTTGATGCTGTGAGTAGTTTGATTCTCGAGGATATCAATATGCAATCATTCGGTATTGATTGTCTATTCAGTGCATCTCAAAAAGCATTGGCATCACCTCCGGGAGCTTGTGTCATTGCATTCAGTAAAAGAGCTTCAGAACATATACTCGAAAATAGTGAGCAAAAAAGAGTGCAAGGAAGCATGGTGCATGATATGCGGACATTGATTTACGCATCAAGAAATAATACACCTGCCTTCACGCCTCCACTGCCGATTCTTTCTGCATTACATTCTTCATGTGCTCAGATACTTCATGATAAACAGTATCAAACCAAATTGATGCAACAAGCAGAGAAGATTCGCACTATGATTTCTGAATGGAGAGATTGCACAATGAATCATGCATTTCATTCAAATGGTGTGAGTATTGTGCATCATCATCAATCAGAGAAGATTATTGAATCTTTGAAACAAAAGGGCATCATAGTGGCAGGCGGACAAGATCAGTGGAAATCTACAGTATTTCGAGTAGGACATATGGTGCTTTATACTGATGCAGAATTACAACGATTGAATCATGCAATGCATGAGATTTTGGAAAACATGTCATGAAGATATTGATCGCCTCAAACAATGCCCATAAGATCGAAGAATTGGCGGGTATTTTTGCCACTTTTTCTCTGCCGATTGAGCTCATTTCTCAGAAAGCTTTTTTTGGTGATGAATCACCGGAAATAGATGAGACCGGTTCAACCTTAGAAGAGAATGCTTTGATCAAGGCAAAAGCTCTTTTTGAAATGACTCAAATGCCTGTGATTTCTGATGATACAGGACTCGAAGTATATTCCCTGAATATGTCTCCCGGTGTGATTAGTGCAAGATATGCCGGCGAACATGGGAATGATACAGCAAATAGAGAAAAACTTCTCCATGCATTATCTATTCATGATAATCGCAAGGCCAGATTCCGTACTGTTCTCCATTTCATGTCTAATGATATATCGTTCTCGGCTGAAGGAATTTGTGAAGGAGTCATTAGCAAAGAAGAAGCCGGAGAGCAAGGATTTGGTTATGATTCCATTTTCATTCCCGATGGTGAAGAGCAAACATTTGCAGAAATGGATTCTTCGAGGAAAAATGCGATGAGTCATCGCGCAAGAGCAGGAATTCAGCTAGGCACAGCATTATCAGCATTGTTATCCGGTCAGCATTCTCATGAATGAACAACATAGAAATCTTCTCCTTCGCATCGTGATTGCTCTTGCTTCAAATAATATGGAGCGAGTGAATATACATCTTCAAAAAGCGCATGAATGTAATATTCCTCATGAAGAAGTGTATGAAGCGATACTACAGATTCATCTCTTTGCAGGGTATCCTGCTTCGATTGAAGGATTCAATGCTTTGTATTCCATTTATGGTTCAATTGACAAATCAAGAGAAGAATTCAATCTTGAACTTTTTGAGCAAAGAGGAACTCTGTTGTGCAAAGAGATTTACACCACTGTCTTTGATAAAATGATGTCAAGAATGTCAATTATATCACCCGATCTAGCTCGCTGGATGATACTTGACGGTTATGGTAAAACACTATCCAGACCATGTTTAGATATTCAATATAGAGAGCTCATCAATCTTGTCATTCTTGCTTTAGGTCAATGGAGACATCAATTCATATCCCATCTAAGAGGTTCATTGAATATCGGCATTTCAATGGAAGAGATACTCGATTCCATGAGCATTTTGCAAGAAGAAGGTACAATGTCATCCTATGAATTTGCATGCAATATGATAGCGGAGTATACAACAGCATGAGAACCATTCTGTATTCCATATGTGCAATGCTCATTGCATTTTCAAATACAATTGCTCAATCCAATAAGCAAAGTTCTGATTCCATCAAGTTTGAGAAAAAACAACAAAATGGACAATTCGCCATTCAGCATCTGCAAGAAGATGTGGAAGACATTCTTTCAGTGTCCGAATTATCGAATGCGTCAATTGGTATTTCTGTCATCAATCTTGAAACCGGCGAAACCTTTTATAAGAAGAATCCCAATATCTTATTGATTCCGGCTTCAACATTGAAGCTCTTTACCACGGCCGCTGGATTGGAAGTATTGGGTTCGGATTTTCATTATGCAACTCGCATATACATTGATGGTACGATCAAAGATTCCGGTGAATTGGATGGCGACATCATCATCCGGGCTTCAGGTGACCCAAGCATGAGCTTGATGTATATGAAGGATCCAAGTGTGATTTTGGATAATATTGCTCTCAAGCTGGACTCATTGCGGATAAAATCCATAAAGGGAAATATCATTCTGGACCATGGATATTTTGACAATGAATCATTTGGTCCGGGCTGGGCAATCGATGATATACCCTATCCTTATTCAGCACCTATTTCTGCAATATCCTTT
>JBEEPK010000074.1:0-8667 GCA_041191145.1 Bacteroidota bacterium | reverse complement strand
AAAGCGTGCTTTTTTCATAAAGCCTTCTGTAGAGAAGCGTCTTTCTCGCATGAAAGCTGCTCGTCGTCAATATCGCGCAACGATGGAACAAGAATAAATCATTCTTGCCACAAGTATTAAGCCATATGGTTTTCCATATGGCTTTTTTTATTGGTCAGTGGAAAGGCGGAAACGACATATCCGATTATTTTTCGTGTCTGCCACATAGAGAGTTTTATTGAACCAGGCAATCCCTGAGGGTGAGGAAAATTGAGATTTGCCTGCACCAGTGCCTCCAAAAGAATGCATCTCTTTACCGGTGGATGTGAACTTCAAAACAGAATCTTTGCCTGCATCAATCACATATACATTCCCAAAAGCATCATATGTGATATCCTCAGGCTTATCAAAGCGACCGACACTAATCAAATCTCTTCCTGAAGACGAAGGATCAGCCGGATTAAACTTTTGAAACCACCCAGTTATGTCACCTGTTACATAACTCAGCCACTGGACTTTATATTGCATATTGGGTGAAATCTGGGTAAACAGAAAATCCTGGGATCTATCTGCCGCAACAGAGAGAGAGGAAATCGAACCGATTGAATACAATGCATTTCCTTCAGGGACAAGAGAGGATAATCTACTCGTAACTGAATCTTGAGTATTCATCAATAGTACTGCATCATCCGGATCAAAGCGTGAGGCATTGCTTGGACCAGTTCTAGAAATCAAATATTCATTCCCTTGAAGGACAGTTATTCCAGTAAATCTTCTTTCAGGTCTGCCTGCTTGAGTATACACACATTGAATGGGTGCATTGGCAATTGAATGCCTTACATCACTGAGATGAATGCGATATATTGCCCCAATCGTTACTGTCTTGCCTTGCAATACAGTATCCAGTTCACCACATATCAGTAAATCAAATAATCCATCCTGGGCGATAGCAATAGGGTTTTTGATGAAGCCAGAGACACCAACACGGCGACCGGCAATATCGAGCATCACAATACGATTATTCTTAGTGTCGGCCACATACACAAATGGTTCACGACCTATGAAAATATCAGACGGCTCATTAAAATCGGTCCAGTCAGGTTGAAGCGGAATATATAGTGTGTCATTGATCTTTCCTGTATCAGGAACAGCTTCGGGAGCTTGAGGAATATCATTGCAGGAGATAAAACCCCATGAAAGAACAATGAGTATCGTCAGAATATGCGCTGCATTTTTAATCATGTACAAAATTAGGAATGTTTACGATAGCAAGTGATATGCATATCAGGTAATTTTGCCAGTGATTGTCTTTCATTCAAAAGAGTATACTATATGAAATCCTATATACTAGCATGTTTCTTCTTTTTTTTACTGTTTGATTGTGTTCAAGCACAGCAGCTTGATAGATCCCAAAGAACAAAAAGAAGAGATGCTCGAAGCATTGAAGATCTTTCTGTTAAACCAGAAGAAATTACTCATGTAAACTTCAATCGAAAGAAAATCACAGAATTTCCAATTGATTTGCTTAAATGCATCAATATTGAGGAAATCAATCTATCGCAAAATGACATCACAAATATACCCGATGGGATTTCTGTATTATCAAAACTTAAGAGATTAATCCTATCTCAAAACAACATTGCAACATTATCTTCTCAGCTTTCCAGAATAAGCGAATTGGAGTTCTTGGACATATCATCAAATCCACTCAAGAGTATTCCGGATTTTACAAGTTTTCAAAGACTAAAAAGCCTCAATATTGCTCATTTGAAATTACAAGAACTCCCTTCATCTCTTTTGAAAATGGACTCCCTAACCGAGTTAAATATCTCTTATTTAGGCTTAAAGACTTTACCTGATTTGTCAAATATGCGTCAATTGTCAATACTTAACATTGATAGCAATCAATTGTCCTCAATTCCTGCAAATATCGATAAACTCAGAGAATTGAGATCATTTTCTGCTGCAAATAATTTAATCACAAGTATTCCAGCATCATTATTTTCATTGCCAGTATTGCGATCATTGAATCTATCAGGAAATAAAATCTCAGTGATACCGAAAGAAATCAATCAGTCCAAAGCCTTATTCATATTAGAGGTCTCAAACAATACCTTGACAAGCATTCCTGTAGAATTATTTTCTATTCCTCGGCTTCAAACTCTGAATATATCAGACAATCAAATTGCACAGTTGCCGACAGAAATTCCTGATAATTCAACATTAAAAAATCTCGATTTGTCATATAATAGACTCACCCAAATCACTCCATCTTTGTGGAAATGTCAAAGTCTTTCACAATTATCAATTGAAGGAAATCTATTAAAAACAATACCCAATGGAATATCTAATTTGAAAGAATTGAGTACATTCGACATTGGAAAAAACCCTATGGAATCCATTCCAATCAAAGAACTCCTGAATATGCGATCATTAAGACAAATTGGTATTGTTTCTCGCAGAGAATTTGAGCGTAGAAGAGAACAAATTTTATTAGATAAAAGCAAAGATCAAAAGGGTAAAACGGAGATAAAAGATGAAAAATAAACACATCATGATTATTCACTTTCTACTTTCAATTATTTTTTCCTCTTCTCTACTATTAGCTCAAGACAAAAAAAATGAACTCTTTGCTCAGCTTCGCAAGCGTTATGGGAATATGAATTCGTTAGAAGCAAAGTTCGTGGGTATTGAGCCGATATCAGGAATCACCGGTACGCTAAAGGCAATGCGTTCGGGGAAATACATATTGGATTTGAGTGACAGAAAAATCATATGCGATGGACACACAGTTTGGAATTATCATCCTGCCAGAAAAAATGTCACCATCAATGAAATCAAAAGTAGGCCATCAAGTTCTCTTGATATCGTGCTCTTCAATTTCCTCTATAATTATCAACCAAAAGAATTTCATGATGTATCGATTGGAAATATCTCTCATCATGGATTGGAGTTGATTCCTAAGAATGGGAAATCTGCACTGGGTATACAATCTCTCACGATTTATGTTAAGAAAGGTAGCTCAGAAATCAGGCGCATATCAGCCGTAGATAGGAATCAAAAACAAGTATGGGATTTGGAGGGATTGAAGATAAACGGTGGTATCTCCGATGCTAATTTTACTTTCATTCCCCCGAAAGAAGCTGAGATTATAGACTTGCGATAAAAAAGGGACTTTAAAGTCCCTTTTCTTTTGCCTTCACTACATTCCAGAGATCATCCATCTCTTGCAAGGTCATGTCTTTTAATTGTCTGCCTTGTTCCTGTGCCATTTGCTCGATGATCATGAAGCGTTTTTTGAATTTATTTGATGTCTTTTGCAATGCATCTTCAGCGATGATAGAACGGAATCTTGCTGCATTGACTATTGAGAACAGTACATCGCCCAATTCATCTGTAATACGTTCCGGATTTCCTTGTTCCAGTTCTACACGCAACTCTTGCAATTCCTCATCTACTTTATTCCAGACATCTGATTCATTATCCCAATCGAATCCAACATTTGCTGCTTTTTCTTGTATTCTTTGAGCGCGTATCAAAGCAGGCAATGCATTTGGAACTCCTTCCAATGCCGAGGATCTTCCTTCTTGCATTTTGAGTTCTTCCCAATTCTTCCGCACTGTTTCTTCATCTTCAGCATTCGTATCTCCGAATACATGAGGATGACGATGAATCAATTTGGATTGCACTTTCTTCATCACATCGATGATGGAAAATGAACCTCTTTGCTCTGCAATGACCGCATGCATGAGAATATGCAGAAATAGATCACCGAGTTCTTTCGCAAATTCATCATCATCACCTGTCGCAATCGCATCAATCATTTCATATGCTTCTTCGATGAACAAGTGAGAAATGGATTCATGCGTTTGCTTACGATCCCATGGACATTCAAGTCGTAAAACTTGTACAAGCTTTACAAATGATTCAAATTGATCCTTGATAGATTCAGGATTTTCAGGTGTTGGAATTGGAATCGGTTGTGTTGACATGGATGATCAATCTTCAAGAATTTCTTTTTCTTTCTTGACCATGATAGCATCTATGTCCTTCACATATTTATCGGTCAATTTTTGAATTTCATCTTCGCCGCGTTTTCTGTCATCTTCTGAATAGTGTTCTTTCTTCTCAGCCACTTTCAATTCTTCCATATGATCACGGCGGATATTACGAACAGCAACTTTTCCCTCTTCCGCGAATTTCTTGCAGAGTTTCACAAATTCCTTTCTTCTTTCTTCGGTGAGAGGTGGAATCGGAACTCTGATTACTGATCCATCATTTGAAGGATTCAAGCCAAGATCTGAAGTGAGAATAGCTTTTTCAATAGCTGATAGTGTACCTTTATCCCATGGTTGAATCAAGATTGTTCTTGCATCAGGCACTGACAAATTTCCAACTTGAGCAAGAGGAGTTGCTGTACCATAATAATCTACTTTCACATTGTCAAGCAAAGTAACTGAAGCTCTGCCCGTGCGAACTTTTGAGATATGTTGACCGGCATGTTCAACGGCTTTTGCCATTGCATTGCCTGCTTCTTTGACGATATCATTTACCGGCATAGTAAAATCCTCATTAGATGTAATGTTGTACGATTGTGGCGATGCTTTCACCCATAATTAATTTTTCCAAATTTCCCGGTTCATTCATGTTGAACACGAGAATTGGCAATGCATTGTCTTGACACAATGCAATTGCTGTTGCGTCCATTACCTTCAGACCTTTTAGCAATACTTCTTGATAAGACACTGAATCATATCGTTTTGCAAGTGGATTTTTCTCCGGATCATCATCGTATACACCATCGACTCTTGTACCTTTGATAATAACATCGGCTTCCATTTCAATGGCGCGCAATGCAGCGGCTGAATCGGTTGTGAAATATGGATTTCCTGTTCCTGCTCCAAATAGTACGATTCGTTTTTTCTCAAGATGTCTGATTGCCCTTCTTTTAATGAAAGGTTCTGCAATTTGTTGCATATGAATTGCTGTTTGCAATCTTGTTGGCAATCCTTCTTCTTCCAATGCATGTTGAAATGCTATGCAATTGATAACCGTAGCGAGCATACCCATATAGTCACCTGAGACTTTATCAATCCCTTGTTGGGCGGCTTGTTCACCACGAATAAAATTTCCACCACCAATCACAATTCCAATTTCAACACCAAGTTGATACACTTTAGCAACATCCTTTGCATATTGTTTCAAAATGGAAGATGAAAGACCAAATTGTTGATCTCCCATTAAGGATTCTCCGCTCAATTTGAGCAGTATGCGTTTATAGCGCGGACTTTGCATGGATTTCTCCTTGAACGGACATAAAAAAAGCGGCATAAATTTACGAAAAATTCATGCCGCTACTTATTTCATGGACAATGAATCACATTATTCGCCAAGAAAATATCTACGGAAGCTAATAACACTTGCAGACTCTCCTGTCAATTTACCAATCTCAGCGAGAATGTCTTTAACAGTTTTCTTGCTATCCTTCACAAAGCTTTGTTCAAGCAAGCATTGTTCTTGATAGAATTTTTCAATTTGTCCTTTTGCGATACGATCAGCAATTTCAGGTGTTTTACCTTCTTGAATTGCTTTGTCGCGATAGATTTCAATCTCTTTTTCTAATGCATCGGTTTGTACATCTTCGCGCTTTACATAAGCAGGATTCATAGCAGCAATTTGCATAGCAACATCACGAAGAAGTGCTTTTGCTTCATCTGCAGCATTATTGATATTGGTTTCAAGAAGAACACCAAGTCTATTGCCTGCATGAATATAATCTGCAACAAACCCATTTGCTTGAATGATTTCAAAGCGCTTCAAACCAATTTTCTCGCTGAATTTTGCAAGAATTTCATTGTGAAGATCACCGAGCGTTTTATCACCAATATTGATAGCCATCAAAGATTCTTCATCTTTCGCATCGCTATTCAATAATGCATTTGCCAATTCATCGGCATATTTTACGAATTCTTCATTGCGTGCAACAAAGTCAGTTTCGCAATTGACTTCAAGAATAACGCTCTTTGATCCATCTGCTGATGTTTTCGCAATGACGATACCTTCATTTGCAGAGCGATCTGCGCGCTTTGCTGCAGAGGCAGCACCACGCTTGCGAAGAATCTCAATCGCTTCTTGCATGTCGCCTTGTGCTTCATCGAGTGCTTTTTTACAATCAGCCATACCTGCACCGGTTTTGTCGCGCAGGTCTTTAACCATTTGTGGTGTTATTGACATTGTATCTATTTCCTTAATTGATGATTGATGTTGTATGATTAAGCTCCGGCAGGTGTATCACCTGTGGATCTTGGTGCTTCATCATCTTTTCTGCGACGGGGACGCATTTTGCGTGGACCTTTGCCATCATCTTCTGATTCATTTTCTTTTGCGAGACGATCTCCTGAAACACCTGCTTCAGAAGCTTTTTGCTTTGCGATCTCACGACCGGAAAGCACTGATTCTGCAAGAGTTTCTGAAATGAGTTCAATCGTGCGGATTGAATCATCATTTGCAGGAATTGGATAGTTTACTGTATCTGGGTCGCAATTGGTATCAACCATTCCAATCACAGGAATGCCAAGTTTTTTTGCTTCTTGAATTGCGATATGTTCTTTCTTCACATCCACAACAAAGATTGCACCCGGAATGCGTGTCATCTCTTCGATACCACCGAAAACGCGACGCAAACGCTCACGCTCACGATTGAGCATCAAGCGTTCTTTCTTTGTGAATTTTTCAAATGTACCATCAGCTTCCATTTTGTCGATCGATGCAAGACGCTTGATTGACTTACGAATAGTTGAGAAATTGGTGAGCATTCCACCCAACCAACGCTCTGATACATAATATGCTCCGCAACGCTTCGCGGCATTTTGAATAGCTTCTTTAGCTTGATTCTTTGTACCAACGAAAAGCACAACCTTACCTTGACTAGCAGCATCATGCGCGGCTTCTGAGGCAATATCCAATAATACTTTTGTTTTACGAAGATCAATGATGTGGATTCCATTGCGCTCTGTATAAATGAACTTGCGCATTTTTGGATTCCAACGGCGGGTAAGGTGACCAAAATGGGCACCTGATTCGAGAAGGGCCTCGACTGATGTTTCCTTTGCCATATGGCAACTCCTAATGTATTGGTTTATACTACTGCTTTGATCACTTTGCATTTCCAACCTTGAAAGGCCACGAGGAAATCCAATCACAAAGCATGATTAATAGTGAAAATGATTGAATGAACCATTTTCCTGAAGAATGCAAAGACCTCAGCCACAATTTGAGGTGAGGTCCATTGCAAACAATGTCTTGTCGGATTAGCGTTTTGAGAACTGGAAGCGCTTACGAGCTTTCTTTTGTCCATACTTCTTACGCTCAACCATTCTTGGATCTCTTGTTAGATATCCTGCTGAATGCAATTGAGGGCGAAGTTCGCCATCAAAATCCACCAAAGCGCGAGCCACACCGAGACGAATCGCTCCGGCTTGACCACTCTTCCCACCGCCTGTCGCTTTGATGAAAATATCGAACTTGCCTTCAAGATTCGATGTCTCCAAAGGACGCAATGCCTCGCGACGGTATACTTCAACTGGGAAATATTCTTCGATCGGACTCTTATTTACAGTAACCTTACCGGAACCTGGCAATAAACGCACTTGCGCAACTGCTGTCTTACGACGACCGGTAGCTGTGATATTCTTCATGGATTACTCCGTTTTATTCTGCGCTGTATGAAAGTTTTAGTTCAGTGGGCTCCTGTGCTGCATGCGGATGCTCAGGACCTGCATACACTTTCAATTTTTTGCCCATTTTACGACCTAGTGAATTCTTCGGAAGCATGCCCTTGACTGCAAGTTCAATGACTTCTTCAGGCTTGTTCTTCACAAGATCTTTGAAAGAACGGAAACGATCCCCACCCGGATAACCGGTATAATGGAAATACTCTTTCTGTTCTTCACGCTTGCCTTTGACGCGAATTTTGGAAGCATTCACCACGATCACAAAATCACCACAATCAACATGGGGTGTGAAATCAGGCTTATGCTTGCCTCTGATTAAATATGCAACTTGTGATGCCAAGCGACCTAATGTCAAGCCATCAGCATCAACTACATGCCATTTTGCTTGAACATCCTGCTCGCGTATAGACTTCGTGATTTTAGCGGATGATACCACAGTCAAATCCTCGATGAAAAAAGGAATTCTAATAGAGCTTGCAAAGATAGCTTATCGCTAGTTTTCCACAAAGAAATTTTTTACACATGCTTATCCACATTATTGGTTTCTTTGTCTTGCAGCATGCAAAATGATGGCCGAACTTGATGAAACATTCAGAGATTTTACACGAGAATCCATAGGTACATGGATTATTTCATCAGAAATCGCCAATATACTCTCGTCGATTCCATTTCCTTCGCTTCCCAACACCACAATGAAGTCTTGTGGAAAATCATAGTCATTCAATGAACTGGAATGTGAATTTATCTCTGCAGATATGATTTTCATTCCCTTTTCAGACTTCAATTGTTCAAGATCTTGTTTCAGATTTTGTGAAAATCCACATTTGGCGAATGCTATTGAACCCATTGAAACGCGAATGGATCTTCTCAAATACGGTGAACTCGTTGTAGAATCAGTTATGATGGATTCAAAGCCCAAACCAATCGCATTTCGAATGATTCCACCCACATTGTC
>JBEEPK010000073.1:0-11476 GCA_041191145.1 Bacteroidota bacterium | reverse complement strand
GAAAATTCCTGACTCATGATATTCTAATCAATGTTTATATAAATCATCTATAAATGGCTGAAGAATCACTCGAATCTTCTGCTTTGCTCGATAAATGCGCGTGCGGACAATCGGCATGGATGTCTCCACGATTTCTGCAATCTCATTATAACTGTAGCCATACATCTCACGAAGCATCAATACCTCCCTGTAATCCTCAGGAAGCATTTCAAGAGCAGTTGAAATCAATCGTGATAATTCTTTCTGCTCATAGGGAGTATCCAATGATGGAAACTCAAAGTTTTCAATCGTGATCGTGCTTTTATTATATTTCTTTGCCTTTTCATTCAAACTCAAATTGCGCGAGATCTTCAGTAAATATCCCTGCACATTTTGTATTTCTTGTCCTGAAACACCCATCTCATAAAATCTCACGAATGTCTCTTGAAAAATATCATCAGTGGCCTGAATATCACCGAGTATTTTCCGACAATAGGAATAGATTCGAGGCGAATGTCTTTTATACAACATGCTCAATGCCTCATGCGCACGAGGACCTCCCCCACTGAGCATGGTGTACAATTGAAGATCTGTACATTCCGTAAGCTCAGTGGATGTAGAAGCACGGGACCTATGATATGATCTGTCCCTGTTCATTGTGAACATCCGTAATAACTTTGCAAAGACAATTGTAAAGAGTGAAATCTCAAGGATTTGTTACATTCAATCCTTTCTTTCCAATATCGGTTCGATAATATCTGTGAGGATAATGTATGTCTATTAGTCCATTATATGCATTGTCAATTGCTTCGGCAAGCGTTTCACCGAGTCCGCAAATGCCCAACACTCGGCCGCCGGCTGTGACAATGGATCCATCATACAATGCCTTTGTTCCCGCATGAAAAACTCGGATATTTTGAATTTTGGAGACTTTTTCTAGTCCAAGTATGGTATGTCCTGTCTCATATGCATCCGGATATCCACCTGAAGCCATCACAACATTGCAAGCAAATCCCTTTGCTCTTGATTCCATGGCACTAGCGTCCAATGCACCAATGGCCGCTGAATTGAGCAGTTTTGCGAGATCCCCCTGAAATACACTCAAAACCGCCTGTGTTTCAGGATCTCCAAATCTGCAATTAAATTCTACTACGGATGGTTTTCCATTTTCAATCATGAGGCCGACAAATAAACAACCCACAAATGGATACCCCTCTTCGCGCATTGCTTTCAGCATTGGCTCCACGATTTCAACTTGTACCCTTTGCATCACGGCTTCTGTCACGAGTGGGGCCGGAGCATAAGCTCCCATGCCACCGGTATTCTTACCCAAGTCGCCATCTTTTGCACGCTTATGATCCTGAGCAGGTGCAAGCAATACTGCTGAATTACCATCCGTAATTGCAAAGACAGAGGCTTCTTCTCCTTTTAAGAAATCTTCAATTACGATGCTGGAACCTGCATCCTCAAACAATCCCGAAAATATCTCATCTATCGCCTCATGTGCCTCATGATGCGTTTCGGCTATAATTACGCCTTTGCCGGCAGCAAGTCCATCCGCTTTTATGACAATCGGCAATGCTCTGTCATTCACATATGCATGCGCTTCATGGGATTGCTCCTGCGTGAATCGCTCATAGCCGGCGGTTGGAATGCCATATTTCTTCATGAGATCTTTGGAAAATCCCTTGGAAGATTCAATTCTCGCGGCCTTTGCCGATGGACCAAACACTGCTATGCCATTCTTGCGTATATCATCAGCCAGTCCCTTGACAAGCGGTGCTTCGGGTCCGACAATCACTAAATCAATCGCATTGTGATGACAAAATGCAGTAATTGTGGCACTATCATTCAGAGACAATGAATCCACAATAGTGGTGATTTCTCGCATTCCGGGATTTCCGGGAAATGCATAGAGATTATGTGTCGATGGTGATGCATGAAGCCCATAAGCAAGCGCATGCTCTCTGCCCCCGGAGCCGATCAATAATATATTCATGGGATTATTTGTTGTTTGTGTGACCGAATACAATTTACAAAATGTGAACTTAGTAAAGACGCTGAAACTTCTCACATTTCGAACCGTTATATTCGCCATATGAATCCACGAATCATCCTCATATTGCTATTTCTGCTTCCTCTCACGGGTTGTCCTCATATGCTGATCAAGCAGATAGAAGATTTGAAGCCACCCGCAGGATATAAACCGATCTATCAGACATCAGAAAAACCTGTGGATTCAGTACTGAGAATGGTTCCATTTTCCGAAATGAAAGCACTTGCATATGATTCCATCTTACAAAAACTAGAAGTAGATGCATCATTTTCAGATAGCATCATCACATTACCGGCCTCTGCAATTTCTACTTCACTGCTTGGTATTGATGATCGTAATTATCCCGACAGCATCATACTGAAAATTGGCATCAAAGATGAAAGAGGTTTTTTTGTACGAGGTTTGGCTGGTCCTGACAGAAAAAAAATTATCTCCGGAAAAGATTCAATCTGGAGATTGCTTATTGATTCATGCGGAGCCAATCCCCGTCAAGTTGGACTTTCACGATATACAATACGCGAGATCAATGAGGATTCACGCAAACCCATTGCGATATCTATGGTTCTCGATCATTCACCATCGATGGGTGAAATGCGTGCAAGAAAGTTACAAGAAGCTGTTCGCAATACGATGGACATGCTCACCGATGAAGATGCAATTTCCGTGATCAAATTCACCTCAAAAATTCACCGAGAAATCCCGCTTACCAGTAATTATGAATCCTATACTTCTCAGCTCAAAATTGATGGTTTGCGAGGTGAATCCGCAATACCGATTCGCGTCACATTCAATGCTGACACCATTGTTGAACAAGGATATGGCGGTGGAACAGCAATCTATGATGGAGCAATTGCGGGAATTGAGGAATTAAAGCAAACATCCAATACACGCAGAGTTATGATTGTATTTTCAGATGGTGGCGATAATTCTTCAAAAGCTGATCAAGATTCGGTTATTCGATATGCTAGAACTCATGGCGTGAATATTCATACGATTGCTTATGGCATCACAGATGAAGAACCACTGCGAGCACTGGCTGAATCAACGGGGGGAAAATTATATCGCATCTATTCTACAAAAGAATTTCCGTTTGTATTGGCAGATATCGTCAAAAGTATGAAGAATCATTATGTGATCAGTTATGTCCCACCTATATCGGCTGATATACATCGCATTTTCGGCATTGTCTCACTGCGGAAGGATCTAGTCTCCGCATTCCGCGGATCATATGACAAGTCTATTCTTCATGCATGGGATGCAATTGGAACAATGCATTCGGCATTAATTGAATTTGAAAAGGGGAGTTCAGCCATTCCGGCCTCTGCGAATCAAGTCTTACAAGATGTGTTTTATTCACTCACATCTTCTCCCAGTATCACTCTTGAAATACGAGGTCATACCGACGATATCGGTAAAGAAGAAGACAATGAACAATTATCGCTTTCGCGCGCTCAATCGGTTGCCGGTGCATTGATCGCAAAAGGCATCAAACAATCCAGACTCATCATAACTGGCAAAGGCGAAAGCATGCCGCTTGTCCCGAATGATTCGGAAGAGTCTCGAAAGAAAAATCGTCGCACAGAATTCATCATCAAACAAAAATGATTGTCTTTTTTCTCGCATTCCTTTTCATGCATGGCATTATCCATGCACAGAATCCAATCTCCATCGGGGAAAGAGGAAGTATATCCATTGCCGAAATCACAAAAGACTCAGCAAATTATACATTGAAACTCTCTAATTCATCGGTGTTCTACGTAGATTCCATCAGCATTGGCGGTAATGTGCAAGTCTTTCAACGCATCACAGCGGACAGCATGACATGGCAAGGAAATGGAATCGGGAAGCTCACCATTCATGGCTTGGCGCTCGCAGGTTCTGATAGCATGTCCTTGGCTCATATCAAAGGAATGAAGGATGATTCAATTGCGATTGATACATCTATCATGATTCGAATTTCATCTTTGAATACACCACTTCCCTATGTGCGATTCAGTGTTTTATCGGACAATATTCCGAATCCCGTTATGCGAGGTGAAGTGACCACTTGGTCTTATGCGATTGATAAAACCGGTATAGTCAGCATTGCAATCATCACTTTGGACGGTCGAATCATCGAGGAATTCTCGATGATGCAAGACAGAGGAATGCATGATTTTCAATTCATCCCGAATACATATACCTATCATCCGGGTGTATATGGCATGAGACTCATCACCGGACAGGGCATTTTTCATAGATTATGGAATGTGTCGCCATGAGATATCTACTTCTACTACTCTGTTCCACATTCTTGATGCATGCTTCCGATTCTGATTCCGTGAGAAGAAGAATACCCAAGCTGGATTTGGAATCGCTCTCTCCGGATTCCTTCATGGTGGAATCCGATATTGTGAATATGTCTGCAGGTTGGTTCCCTAGAGTTGGAACATTTCGTTCGATAGAATTATCCGGATCTGAAGGTTTGATTTTCCATGATGGTATGTTTCATCAAAACTCAAATATACCCGGTGATGTTTTCGGAATGTCCGGACTTACATTCAACAAAAACACCGGCTATTCCATTGATGATCGTATTCCTCTTCAACCTTTTTCCTCAGAAGAAACCGATGAAGATTTCATCGAACAAGCATATTCCACGCAATATCTACGAACAAGATTTTCCATTCCTGAACTGGGTATGCTTTTACGCATAGGACTCGGAATTCGATTTGTCAATAGCATGCTTTTCGCCGAGGACAATTCAAAATCCTATCTCAATTTTCAGAACTCACTTGCCCCATTACATGAATTACATGCAATCAGTCTTGATGAAACCGAATTGATGAGTCATCTATCATTCGAATTACCATTCTATGGTGCATCACTCGATCTTCTTGGACAACAATCCTATTCATTTTACTCGCTTTTTGGCGGAATGAATCTCAATTATGTGCTCGAATCAAACCTCACTCATCAATCCATCATTATGCAGGGTAGAGATGAGATTCGATATCCAAGCGGATCGAATATACTTATCCTTCAAAAGCGATCATTCATGCAGGAAATTGAGCGCATTCGGATGTCAATCGAAACAGGACTCGGCTGGGAATTCGGCTTTGGACCATTACATCTCGGTTTTGAGGGATATGTGCTCATGCCACTGAATTCCATCCTACAAAACCATGAATGGAATACTATATTCATCGGCCTTCGCTCCAGCGCCGGGATTTCCTTCTGATTACTTGCCTTTCGCATCAAGGCAGAATTCCTATCTTTGTGCATTCACAAATGCATGAAATCCACTATGAATGTCCATTCCTCAGTACTCGGCCTGATCGGCAAAACACCGCTTGTTAAACTCAATGCGATTGCGCATGATATTCCTGCGACCATCTATGTGAAGCTGGAAAGTCGCAATCCCGGTGGCTCCGTGAAAGATCGCATCGGCATTGCCATGCTTGAAGCAGCTGAAAGAGATGGACTTCTCAAACCGGGTGGCATCATCATTGAACCCACAAGCGGAAATACAGGAATTGGGCTTGCACTCGCAGCAACACTCAAAGGATATAAATGCTTATTTGTGATGACAGATAAAGCTTCGCAAGAACGCGTGCGTTATCTCAAAGCACTTGGCGCTGATGTGCTCATCGTGTCAAGTGCCGCAAAAGCAAGTTCGCCGGAATATTATTTCAATACCGCGCAAAGACTCGCTCAGGAAATCCCGAATGCAGTGATGCTTAATCAATATGACTTTTATGCAAATCCTGCGATACATGAAGTGACGACAGGACCCGAAATTTGGAATGATACAGATGGAAAAGTAACACATTTCATAGCCGGTATTGGAACGGGTGGCACGATTACCGGAACAGCACGCTATCTCAAACAACAAAATCCCAATATCAAAGTGATAGCCGCGGATCCCGTCGGTTCATGCATCAAAACATATAAGGAAACTGGTCGCATTGTGGAAGCCCTTCCTTATCTCGTGGAAGGCGTTGGACAAGAGCGCATACCTGGTAATCTCGATATCACACTTATCGATGATGTGATGAATATCAATGATAAGGAGTCGTTCAATACAGCTCGCAGACTTGCAAGAGAGGAAGGTATCTTCTGTGGTGGATCAAGCGGGATGAATATTGCAGCAGCTCTCAAACTCGGGAAAACACTCACGAAAGATGATATCGTCGTGGCCATTGTATGCGATACCGGCGAGCGTTATCTCACAAAACATCATTCCGATGAATGGCTTAAAGAACAACATCTTTTGGATGATGAGCGCTTGACAGTAAAGACTGCGCTTGCCGTGAAATCGAATTCCAAAGCCATTCCGAAGCTGCTCAGCATATCATCTGATGCAACTGTTGAGCAGGCATTGCAACTCATGCAGGAATATGAGATATCGGAAATGCCGGTAATCGACAATGGAATTTCCGTTGGAACTTTGCGCGAGAATAAACTAATGGCAAAAGTCATTGCGGATAGATCCGTTCTCTCAGCATTGGTTAAACAAGTCCAAGAAGAACCCATGCCGATTCTCGATGCGACCGAAGATGTGCAAAGCGCGATTAACCTTCTCAAGACACATCATGCAATTTTGGTTTCGGATTATGGTTCTTTGTCAGGCGTGCTTTCCAGACACGATATCATTGATTTCATCTGATGCATATTCTTGAAATATTCGGCATTATTCTCGCAACCGTGATTGGAATGGAAGTGATTGCATGGTCCTCGCATAAATTTCTCATGCATGGTCCGCTTTGGTTCATTCACAAAACGCATCATGTACCTAGACATGGTAGATTTGAATTAAATGATGTATTTGGAATCATATTCGGAATTGCCTCAATTCTCTGCATCATTGCGGGCATTGACACATTTTCTCCCCTCTTTTGGATTGGCATAGGCATCAGTGTCTATGGCGTTCTCTACTTTTTTGCTCATGATATCATCGTGCATCGTCGCATTAAACTCGGCATGCGCATGCGGGGACGCTATGCCGAGGCACTTAGAAAAGCACATCTCTTACATCATAAGACTATTACGAAAGACAATGCCGAGGAATTCGGTTTTCTATTCGTGCATCCCAAACACCTCAATCAGAAATGATCATTCGCCGGGTTTTTTGAAGACAATATCATCAGGTATGATCAACATGGTTTCATCGAGCGGTTTATTGGCTTCAATCTTCACGGCATAGGTTCTCATCTTCACGCCATTTGTCAAGGTTTCGCTTCTCAGGACCAAATTTCCCCAAACGGAATATGTACCTGAGAAAGGAATCGTAGGATGCTTGATTGTCCATATATCACAAGCATAGCCAAGAACGGTATCTGTAGCATTTGTCTTCACAAGTCCAATCTCTTTTTTCATGCTATCGGAAATCGTCGCAAAATTGATTCCACCTGCATCTGCATATTGACCGAGCGACAATTTTGTTCCGGTTCTCTCTTGCAAATCTAGAGTTGTGAGTACGCCATTCATCACAATGCTTTTAGAATGAACTTTCAAATTGAGATCCTGTTCAACCATCCGATATCCCACAGATTCGGTCACTTCACGCGCGCCATGATTGTCGAATGCAACGGTTATCTTGGTGCGCATGCCATCCATTTCAGAGAAGAGCAATAGTTCACCGGAACGCAATTCATAGCGTTTGGGTATTTCCTTCTGCACAGGAATTTGTTTTTTGCTCTTCTTTGGTTTCTGCGCGGAAGCATTGAAAGAAACAAATAAAACACAGATAATGATACAGATACATCTTGTCATGATAATTCTCAATTCATGTTCAAACGACTAAAAATATAACGCCAGAAAAATGCTTGATCTTCGATTGTTTGCTCAATGGATTTTCCGGTTCCATGTCCTGCATCGAAATCCACATGGAGCATCACCGGTTTGTCCTGCTCGGGTCTTGATTGCGCAATTGCCACGAATTTCTTCCCATGCAATGGATCCACGCGCATATCGAATTCACCCACACTGACGAGCATCTCTGGAAGAGGTACACCGGCTTTTACATTGTGATATGGAGAATACTGCAATAGCGTTCCGAAATCTTCCGCTTTGTCGGGATCACCATATTCTGGAATCCAATATCTCGCGATGCGGAATTTGTGATAGCGAATCATGTCGAGCAGTGGAACCTGACAAATGATCGCGCGATAAAGATCAGGTCTTTGTGTTGCAATTGCACCCATCAGCAAACCGCCATTGGAGCCGCCTCTTGCGACAATCCGATTCGAGTTTGAATATTTATTCGTGATAAGCCATTCTGTTGCGGCGATCATATCATCGAATGTATGTTGTTTTTTCTTGAGCATGCCATCCAAATGCCAAGCTTCGCCATATTCATTACCACCGCGAAGTCCAACTCGAACATAGATTCCACCACGCTTCAAAAATGATGCATTATATCCCACGAATTCAGGACTCATCCCGATATTGAATCCACCATAACCGGTGATCAAGACGGGATTATTGCCATCTTTCTTGATGTCTTTTTTGTGCACGATAAACATCGGAATCTTCACGCCATCTTTGGATTCCACGAATTCAAGTGATGCATGTATATCTGTGAGATCCATTGGAATGATGAGATGGAGACATAGACAATATCTTCATCACGATCATAGCTCATCGAAGCAACATTACCGAATTCAGGCAAGGTTAATTCCTTGATGAATGCACCATTTAAATCATGCACCATGATGCGCGACATCACATCTTTTTTGTCTTGCACGAGAAGATATGTACTTGTGACATCAAATCCTTCAATAACGGTTTTGCCTTCGGGAACAAGCACTTTTGCTTGTTCAAATTCCGGATTGTCGAGTGTTGATATTGCGATATAGAAATTCGGAGCTTCATGATTGGTAAACCAATAGATAGTATTCCCACGAAATTCAGGATAGGATTTATACTTCTCGCTTGAGTAGATCACGCGGGGTTTATCCGAACTTCCTATCTTCCGAATTGAAATCGTATTGCTATAAAAATCACCGGTGCTCCACACTTGGACTTGTTCATCTTCGGGTTCATAAATCGAAGCAAAATCTTTGGCATCTGCCGGTGCCAATAATTTGACGGCATCTGCAAGTGGTTTGCCGAGTGTATGTTCATATACACCAAGAGGTATTTGATTTTCAATCAATTCTTTTGTGCGTGGAGTGATGAATACTTTTGATTCATCTTGTTTCCATGTAAAATTACTCACGCCGGGAAGTGTCTCACCGATTTGCGCTCCGGTCTTTGCATCAATGATTCGATAATCCGTGATCTCGGCACCTTTGGTTTGCGTGGCAATAGCAAGTTTGCTTGCATCTTTATTGATCACCACACCTGAAATCGCTGTTTTTCCGGATGGATCAAGCGCAACGGGGTCGAAAAGTAATTGCTCTTTCCCATTGATTAATGCATAAAACTTGAATTGCAATTCACCTTTTTTTCTACGCGAGAAAAATACTTTCCCTTTTTTGATTCTTGGTGGTGAGGTTACATCACGATCAAATAATGTACGAATCTCATCATTCAACCCAGGTAAATCCGGTGCTGTTTTTTTGAGATATTCTATCGTTGCATCATGTTGCTGTTTTGTCCATGAAACAACTTCTGGATTCTCTTTATCTTCCAAATGTCTATATGGATCCGTGAGCATCACGCCATGTACAGTTTCTTTAACGAGTTTTGGAGTATTTGCCGGCGGAGTGAATTGTGCATTCATTGTATATGTGAGTAATAATGAACAAATAAGAATATATCTCATGATTGATTCCGCATCAATTGAATAATGACAGTTTATTTGAGCGTGCTTTTTCAAGAGTTATGAGTTGCTTTTCTGAACTTCTTCGAGCATAGTCATTCCGAATGCGTTCTTGCTCATTTTTATTCTCTTGCATGAATGCATCTTTATGTTCGATGGAAATGAGTTGTCCGGCAACGGGTACTGCTCTCGATGCATCCAGAACATGAATCACTGTTCCGGAATATGAAGGAGCGATCTTCACGGAAGTATGCACGCGTGATGTCGTTGCACCACCAATCATCAGTGGAATATTCAGATTTCTTCTGTGCATTTCTTTTGCGACATGTACCATTTCATCGAGTGATGGAGTGATGAGTCCTGAAAGACCGATGATATCGGCATTGCAGGCGATTGCTTCATCGAGTATGCGTTCTGCAGGTACCATCACGCCGAGATCCACGACGCGATAATTATTGCAACCAAGTACGACTCCCACGATATTTTTTCCGATATCATGGACATCACCTTTGACTGTTGCCATGAGTATCGTTCCATTCGGAGCTGATGCAATTCCCGCCAATTCTTTTTCTGCTTCCATGAATGGCGTAAGATATGCCACAGCCTTTTTCATCACGCGGGCAGATTTCACGACTTGTGGCAAAAACATTTTACCGGCACCGAACAATTCGCCGACGATATTCATGCCATCCATGAGAGGACCTTCAATCACGGAAAGTGGAGAACCGAGTGATTGTCTTGCCTCCTCCATGTCTTCATTCACATGTGCATCGAGTCCTTTCACAAGCGCATGATGTATTCGCTCGGCAATAGGGAATGATCGCCATGCCTGCACTTCTTGCGCTTGAGCACTTTCACCGGAAGATTCCGCTTTAAGTTTTTCGGCATAGTCCACGAGGCGCTCGGTAGAATCCGATCTGCGATTTAGAATCACATCTTCCACAAGTTCCAAAAGCATCTTGGGAATATCATCATAGATGTCGATTTGTCCGGCATTCACGATTCCCATGTCCATGCCGACTTTGATGGCATGATATAAAAAGGCTGAATGCATCGCTCTGCGAACGGGTTCATTACCGCGGAATGAGAATGAGAGATTCGATACACCACCGGAGATTTTTGCTAGCGGTAAATTCTGCTTGATATATGCAGTTGCATTGATATAGTCCAATGCATAATTCGCATGTTCTTCGATGCCGGTTGCGACAGCAAAGATATTCGGATCAAAAATGATGTCTTCCGCCGGAAAATGCACCACTTCTGTCAAGATGCGATATGCTCGAGAGCAAATCTCGATTTTTCTTTCATAAGAATCTGCCTGACCTTTTTCATCAAAAGCCATCACGATGACAGCCGCTCCATAACGACGCACCTGTTTTGCAAGCTCGATGAATGCTTCTTCGCCTTCTTTGAGTGAAATAGAATTGACGATGCTTTTGCCTTGCACGCATTGAAGTCCGGCTTCGATTACGGACCATTTTGATGAATCAATCATGATTGGAACGCGAGCAATATCGGGTTCTGCAGCGATGAGATTCAACAGCGTGCGCATTGCTTGCTCGGAATCCAGCATGCCTTCATCCATGTTCACATCAATGATTTGCGCGCCGGCTTCCACTTGTTGTCTTGCAATACCAAGTGCTTCATCATAATTATTCTCACGAATGAGTCTGGCGAATTTTGCAGATCCGGTG
>JBEEPK010000072.1:0-8922 GCA_041191145.1 Bacteroidota bacterium | reverse complement strand
TATATCTCTAATAGAAAATCCTTTCTTTAAGTATTTGACAACTTCACTATGGTCTTGAAGCAACTGTTTTTCTGACTTGCGGTACCCTTGTTTTCGTCCAGTCTTACCGCCTGCCTTACGAAATTTTTCAAGGCCAGATTTTAAGCGACTGCTAATCATAGTTCTCTCCATCTGGCTGATGGAGTTTAATATATTCAATAACAATTCTGAGAGCGGATTAACTTCGCCCTTTTCATCCAAAGTCTCAATATTATAATTCTTGATATAGAGAGATATTTTCAATCGATTCAAAGTTGATATAGTCTGAATCACCTCGCCAACATCTCTCCCAATTCTCGATAATTCCCACACCAACACCTTAGATACCTTGGCATCATGATTTTGGATATAGCTCATCATATTTGTCAACGCCTCTCTTTCATCATTTTTTTTAGCACCTGATATAATCTCTTCATATTCCCCTAAGACATTGTAGCCATTCCTTTCGGCATATTCTCGTAATTCCAAGACCTGACGTTTTGTATCGCCATTCTTTGAACTGACCCTTGCATAAATAATGACATTCATAACTCCTCCCTGAGTAAAAGAAAGACATATTTAATTATTTGAAATATGACGACACATTTTGGAAGTACTTTATTGCATCTCTTTAGGAATTAAATTGATACAGTTCAAGAAATGATACAAAACAAACCTTGGTTCCCCTCATGGAAGTCATGCGCCACGCCCTTTCTTTCCCTAAAAAGAAAACACTCATATTCATTACAAAGTGATAACTCTCTGGTGCAGATTTCTGCAACTCAAAAACTCAAGAAAAGAGATAATTGATTGTAGGAATGTAAAAGTTCTCAATCTTCTTAGGGGTTGTAAATATTTACAGGGAACCCAAGGGAGTCTTTGTGCTTGGTTCTACATTGAGCGATACAAGTTCTGTAAGAAGCGGAATTTGAAGTATAGTGAGGTATTGGAGTTTGGAGCAAGCCTGAACCCGAATGAGTGTAAGAGGAATTTAGTGTTTAGGAATTTGGAGGTTGCGGAGTTTCTAAGCAATCCTGAGTAGCCCAATGGATGTAAGCGGAGTTTGAAGGTGGTGGAATTTGCAAGCAATCCCTGAATAGCCCAATGGATGTAAGCGGAATTTAGCATTGTGGAATTTGAAGGTTGAGGAAGTTGAAAGCAATCCCTGAATAGCCCAATGGATGTAAGCGGAATTTAGCATTGTGGAATTTGAAGGTTGAGGAAGTTGAAAGCAATCATTTTGCCTCGAGTGAAGTAGACACATTCTTTCTCGAGATTGATTAATAAAAAATACTTGGTATCTTTTTCTCATACCTATGTTGCTTTGGAAAACAACGCAAGTGTTGTATCTTCGCTTAAAATCAAGTAAACAAGATGCTAATTGAGGAAGCGAAAGGGGTGAATTCAAGCCTCTCCCTCCGCAACCCGCAAAAAAGCACTTCATAGAAGTGCTTTTTTTATCTATAAGGGATTCTTTGACCCCGCTGGGGTCATGTAAATAAAGATTGCCCTTTTCTTTTTAAGGGGATTTGTCCCCGCTGGGGTCGCCATAATAATCAGCTCCATCGGAGCGACATCGGATCAGCTCCATCGGAGCGACATCGGATCAGCTCCATCGGAGCGACATCGGATCAGCTCCATCGAAGCGACATCGGATCAGCTCCATCGAAGCGACATCATATCAGCTCCATCGGAGCGCCACAATAATCAGCTCCATCGGAGCGATATTACATCAGATCCATCGAAGCGACATCATAAGAAAAATGCGCCACGCATAGTTATGAGAATTGACTACTTCATTGTCCCACTCTTTCTGAACGCATCTTCTTGTTCAACATATTGAACAATCTCAAATGCTTCTGCAGTTTTCCCCTTTTTATTGTATGCATTTACTAACATATAACAAAGTTTGTCGCGAAGGGAGATTCGTTCTTGAACATTTTGAATTTGTATCCAGGATCTTTGACGGAAAGGGTGTGCAAGAGAGTCAATCACGCGTTCTGGTTTATTGGTATCCTTCTCAACTTTTGCCAAAAGGGAACGCATGATATTGGCATAATACTCAGGGTTTTTACGATCATTCTTGCCAACGATATTCTTGACTTTGGATTCAATGGAAGTTTCAATATTTGCAATATTTGCAGAGTCATAATCGAATACTTTAAGTTGATAACTTGACTTGGGCATCATTTTGACCCAAATCCGATCAGGAGTATTCGAATTGAATCCATTTGCTCGCAATTCATCTAGAATATAGGATGCAGCATCATACGATAAATTAGTAGTGGAAAGTGCCAGTGCTGCTCGTATTCCCAATTGTCCCATCAAATCATCCGTATGGTCAAATGATCGAAGGATGGCTTGTCTGATGAATTGACCTTGATTATAAGAACGTTGTTTATCTCCTGCCGCATACACTTTTCGAGATCTGATTACACGCAATGCGCTGGATGCATTTTCTTTATATCCCATGATTTCAATGATGCCCATTGCTTGTGAGAATCCAAACTCAACAAAAAAATCTATCTTTTTAACTTCGGTTACTCTTCTAATCTCTTTCATATAACGATCACGACCAAGAGTTAGGCGAACATTTCCAATCAATTGGCCACGCGGATCAGTAAATTTAGCATCTGCATATGTGCTGCGGGGAACGGAAATGACTTCCACGCAACCAGAGTCCAAAAAGAAACGCACGAGATGATTTGCATCCGCGCGGGCAGTTTTCTCACCCAAACGGGAGTCTATACCTGTGATAAGGACACTAATAACCCTGCCTGAGGGAATTGGATATTCAATGTCATCTATGTCAACAGTCGTATCACCAATAATTGGCTGAAATTGTTTTTGCTCTGCAGTCTCATCTTGTTCAAGATCACCAATCTGCATGTTATTTTTTGGAACATTTTGCACTGCATTTGTTGTATCTGCTTTTTGAGGCTCTTGAGCCGGCTGATTATCTCCGCAAGAGATAAGTATGAGTCCCGTGAATGCAATGATGCATGAATGTAGAATAAACTGTTTCATCATATGTATCGGTGTTGAATATAAATCAATGTTGATATGCTTCTTGTTCGAGTTGTAAATAGTCTTGTACTGTTTTTGCATCAATTGGTTTATTTGTTCTGTTAAATGCATCAATAAGCAAAGTGCAAATACGATTGCGCAATTGTATTCGTTCTTGCTTGTCTTTTACTTGCATCCAGGCTTTTTGTTGAAAAGGGAAGGCGAGTGCATTGATGACGCGTGCTGGGCTTTTGGCTGAATCCACAGCTGCTTTTTTAACTAATGATTGCAATCGTTTTGCATATCCTTCAGGTGTTTTTCGGTCACCCTCTAGCATCCCTTTTACCTTTTTCTCAATTCCGGATTCCAATTGCTCAACATTTGCTGAGTCGAAATTCAAGTGTTTCATATGAGAAAGATAATTGGGTTTCATGCGCACCCAGATTCTTTCATAACCCATCGAGCTGAATCCATGTTTTCTTAACTCATCGAGTAAATACTGAGTTGCATCATAAGAAAGATTCGTATTAGCCAAAGCAAGTGCGGCTCTTATGCCGACTTTACCAACCAAATCATCTGTCTGATCGAATACCTTAAGAATTGCTTGTCTGATGAATTGTCCTTGATTATATGATCTTTGATGATCGCCTGTCGTAAAAGCTTTTCTCGAACGAAGTACGCGAAGCGTTGAAGCAGCATTGTCTTTATATCCCAGTAATTCAATTATTCCCATTGCTTGGGAAAATCCAAACTCGATATAATAATCAATGGATTTTACTTTTGCGATTTTTGTGATTTCTCGGATATATCGCTCTTGTCCAAAAATCGAACGAACATTGGCGATGATATTGCCACCCGAGGTATCACCTTTGCGTATCATTGCAAATGTTCCACGAGGGATCGAAATGATTTCAATGCAACCAGAATCCAAGAAGAATCGAACGATATGATTTGCATCAGCTCTTGCGGATTTTTGTCCAAGACGAGAATCTATACCTGTGATGAGAACATTCACAACGCGACCAGAAGGCATGGGAAACTCTTTCCGAATTCCAAGAATCGTTGAATCTGTCAGTTTGGTTTGAATACTATCCTTTTTGACAGAATCATTTGTTTGCACAGCAATTGTATCTTGTACAATTGGCATTGTGTCTTTCTTGTCATTCGATGTTGATTCCTGAATTTTTCTATTCTCAGGACCACTTTGTTTTGGCTCTTGTGAGCAACTTCCAATCAAAAGTATACTGATTATCAGTAACAATACCCTATCATACCTACCCATAATAACCCTGGGATTAAGAAAATATATCATTGAACATGTAAGCAAATATATTGCCAAATCAAGTTTTGTTACATGAATAGCAATGGTTTACCGATATTCGTGGGTGATTATTGTCAATTTATACAAGAATTTATATGAATAACATGCGCATTTTTTCTTCCCTTTTACTGTTTGCTTTGCTAGCAGTATCATATGTAGAAGTCTGTGCTCAAGTTGAGAAGCAGCAATTCAGCATTCCTGGACCGAGTGAATTATCCTTGATTAAAATGAAGGGAGAGTCCGGAATTACATATGTGGGTACGATCATTGAAAGAAGTGATAGAGAAATAACCATATTAACTGATGCAAATACCAAAATTCAAATATTATTGGTCAATATTCAGGACATCAGGGCGATACCAAAGTCTCAAATTCACAATGGTGAATATTGGTATCCGAATCCCAATGATTCTAGATATCTATTCGCGCCATCAGCATTCAATCTCAAAAAAGGAGAAGGGTATTATCAGAATACATATCTCTTCATCAATACCTTTAATTATGGAATTACCGATAATTTTTCCATGGGAATAGGATTTGAGTTTATTTCAACATTTGCCTCTTTGGGTGCTTCTGATTTTAATCCAATCTATTTTCTCACACCAAAGTATAGCATGCAAGTGGCAGAGAATGTACGAGTCGGAGTTGGAGTTCTCTATGGAAAGATTTCTGATGATATTGGTGGATTTGGCGTTGGATATGGTTTAGTGACTTATGGCAATCCAGAACATAATGCCACATTGGGATTGGGTTTCGGATTCTTTGATGGAGAATTCAGCGGTGATCCTGTCATCACATTGAGTGCCATGACAAGACTTTCTAGAAGAGTTTCTCTGGTAACGGAAAATTGGTTTTTCCCCGCTGATGTCTATCGAGGCATCATCAGTTATGGCATCCGCTTTTTCGGAGAAACCATGTCAGTTGATCTTGCTCTTGTCAATAATGAAGAATTCTCTGAAGTATTTCCTGTTGGCATACCCTATGTTGATTTTGTCGTGAAGTTTTGAGAGTTACTTCTTCAATGAATATGATGTAATTACTCTACCGGTGATATCGATCACTTGTACGAGTGTTTCTGTTTGCATGACAGAAAACATCATGAAGCCTTGCTTTCCATGATAGAAGTCTTTTCCTTCTGCTTTTCCTGCATCACGAATTTCGCTTCCTGCACCTGAAATAAAATGGACAGTTGATTTGTTTTCGGGATGTATGATTTGCAAATCATGCTCATGACCGCAGATATAAGCATGCACCCCTTGTGCTTTGAATGTTGCATCAAATTTGTCCATGAGATCCTTCATTCCCGGCTTTCTTTTTCCCAGACTATAAATGGAATGATGTCCAATCACGAATTTCCAATCATTCTTTGGTGTTTGTGAAAGCAATAAGTCCATCCATCTTCTCTGACCAGCAGTATCAATACTTTTCACATGATATGTTTCATCTTCATTGTGATATGCATCAACGAATGGATTGGTGTCCATGAAAAGAAATTGTGCCGACTGTGTTTTGCTAACTGAAAATTTCTTTGAATAGTATCTTGCAGGCATATTCCATCTTCTGCTGATACTGGAATATTCGATTTGTGCATCGGGATTCCCTTTATAATCGTGATTTCCAAGCACCACATACCAATCACCTTGTAGTGAATGTTGAGGATAAATGTCTTCAAATGAAGCTTTCCAATGTGGGTCCATGACGCTTCTGATACCACTTGGATAGAAATTATCACCTGTGCTTATGATGAATTCCGGCTCAACTTGTTCTGCGGCATCAGCCATCACTTTTGCAATTTCTTTCTGACCATATTCACCATTTCTTCCCCAATCCCCAATCACAAAAAAATGCAATGCATCTTTTGGGATTATGATTCCTGGAATATCAGAGTATGCAGTACTATTACAAATGAAGAGGAGTGAAAGAAGAAACTTTTTCATGATGTAAAAAAAAGTATGACAAAAAAAGGGGGCAGTGAATGCCCCCGTTCAAGTTCCATTTGATTTATATTATAAATCCCATTTCAAACCGACATTCATGCGCATATTGTAGAACTCAGCTTGCATAGTTCTTTCGCTGATTCCTTGATAATATCTCAATGGTTGATTGGTGATATTATTGAGCTCTGCGAACATACGGAGTTCAGGTGTGATTTTATATGCTGCATTGAAATCCACGAATGTTTGAGTGTCATAGTATCTGTCATAGAATTCGCTCACTCCATAACTATCAATATATGCACTTGTATAATTAACGGATATTCTAGCTGACAGTTTACTGTCTTCATATGAAAGTGATGCATTGAACATATGCTCTGCTGTTCCGGGAAGGGAAGCATCGATGCGCTCGGTATCATCTGTTGGAACACTTGGTACATTTGATCCGGTATTCGTATAATTCAAGTACAAACTTGTATTCCCTAGAATTCCAGGCAAGAAATCGAGTTGTCTTTGAAATCCAAATTCAACTCCTGTGATTGTCGCTTCTGCTCCATTACGAGGTTGAGTATATCGTGCATATTCCACGCCATTGATCAATGGCACATTTGCTCCACGGAGGATATAATCATAAATGAAGTTTTGGATATTCTTGTGGAAGAGACCACCTGAGAATATACCGACTGATTCAAAGTAATATTCAGCCATCAAGTCGATATTTGATGAAGTAGTAGCCTTCAAGTCAGGATTGCCAAGTGTGATTTCATCATCATCCTGACTGAATAATTGATAGGGAACGAGATTGTAATAATTTGGTCTTGCAATTGTATTCGTATATGCTAAACGAACAATCAAAGCAGGATTATATTCATAACGCACATGTAATGAAGGCAAAATATTCACATAAGAATTTGTGCCGGTCTTTGCTGTATATGTTTCTTCATCAGCATCAAATGAATTACCTGTATATTCAACTGAAGTGTGTTCGACTCTTGCACCCGCAACAATCATCAACTTATCATCCGAATTGAGATAACCTCCACTCAATTGTTGTGAAAGCATGAGATAACCGGCATTGATTGTTTCTGTTGCATTGAAGTTACCAGGAACATATTCACCAATTCCATCTCGTACTTTGAAATTAGCAGTATCATTCACATTGATGCCACCCAAGAATGAAGAAGGAGCATAGGAACCATAGGCATAATCACCTGCAAGATTTGCTTTCCCTCTGTCCATATCAATCAAAGGGATAGAACCGAATGAACTTGCATTGAATACATTTGTATTATTCGGTGTATAAAAGTTAAAACTATTATCGCGCATCTTTTCTTTTCCACGATAACGAATACCACCTTTGAGAATGGACTCATAAGCACCTTGATTCAATGTTGTTTCCAAATCTAACTTGGCATTAAGGTCTATATCTTCTGTATAACCATATTGTTCAGTCAATTGACGCAATGTCCAAGTATTCAAATCATTGCCTGTTTCACCGGCAACGAATCCTCCTTGTGGTTGAACCGGATCACTGATGTCTTGTGTGAGTTTTTGTTTTCTGGTTCTGAATGACACATAGCGCTCATTTGGACGTTCTTCAGAAGCTTTTGCATAATTGGTTTGCCAATTAGCTTTTACGGCGCCAAGGAGATGTTGACCCGACATTGACACATTGAACGTTCTTTGATCTTCGAGTCTTCTATTGTCCACGCGATCATTTCCGATACCGCCTTTTGTTTCTCTTCTCACCTCTGCTCCTGAAACAATGCCATTGGAATCAGGTGCTGATGGATAGCGATAATTCACGCGATAACGATTTTCCCAGTCATCTCTCCAATTATAAATCGTATTGAAGAATACTTGATTTTGTTCATCGAATTTATAATCCAAACCAAGCGAGATACTTCTTCTTGTTCTTTCAACATCATATCTGCGCAATTGTAGATCTGATACATATGCATTTCCATTGTCATCCTCAGACCACTCTGCTTCCACATTATCTGAAGCCAATTTGTGATTATTGATGCTTCCTGAAAGCACAAGTCCGAGTTTATTGTCCATGAATCGTTCACCATAAATTCCGGCTCCTGTCAGAATTGGTTTATCACTGAGGAAATTATATCCTCCCGCACCGGTAATTGACAAGCGTCTTGTTTCTGGAGCGCCTCTTGTGATCAAATTGATTGATCCACCAATGGCATCGGCATCCATATCCGGAGTAAGTGCTTTGGTTACTTCAATAGTTTGAATCATGTCTGAAGGAATCAAATCCAATTGTACTTCGCGGTTTTCTGCTTCTGCTGATGGAATGCGATCTCCATTGATTGTAACGCTGTTCAAACGAGCGGCGGTACCTCTGATAAGTCCGAATCTTGCTTCACCTTGATCATACTGAACGGTGATTCCTTGTACGCGCTTCAATGCATCGCCGACATTTGCATCAGGGAAACGACCAACTTGATCCGAAGAAATGATATTGGCAATGGAAATACCTTCTTTTTGTTGATTCAATGCTCGTGCTTGTCCCTGAAGTCCATCACCCATGACTATCACATCATTTGTGACTGATGTGGATCCCTGCATGAGTACTTTCACAGAGATTGTTCCATTCTCGGGAATCTCAATCTTTTGAGAATATTTCTT
>JBEEPK010000071.1:0-9024 GCA_041191145.1 Bacteroidota bacterium | reverse complement strand
TTTCCCTTTGAGCACAGGGACATTATAGCGACGCAAAATTTCTTTGGCTTGATACTCGTGGATATTCATGGTGGTTGACCAAGTATTGAAAATTGTTTTTCGCGATTCTTTGCTGAACCGCTAAATTGTTGGATATTCTAAGTTAAAACAGATTCAAAACTACCAAATCGGCATGGGATAGCCAAAACCATGCGAATACCATGAAAATCGGATCAATCTATCTTACTCTCATAACCATCATTTTGCTTTACTTGAGCATCAAACCAATGATGGAATCCACTGAAATCGGTAGCGAAGGGAATCCCATTCGCATTTTGCTGACGCCCTCTGTGGATGCTCAAAAACTGAGCAATAGCGCCGATAGCCTCGTGGCTTATTTGGAAGCAAAAACCGGCTATCATTTCGTGGCTACATTCCCAACAAGTTTTATCGCAGTTGTAGAATCATTTGGGAGTGGGAAAGCTGATATCGCAGCAATGAATACATTCAGTTATATTCTCGCACATCAAAAATATGGCGTCAAAGCCGCTTTGAAAGTCATTCGTAGAGATGGAGAAACCACTTATCGTGGACAATTCATTGCAAAAGCAAATAGTGGAATCAATTCTATTGATGATCTCAGAGGGAAGAAAGTCGCATTTGTCGATGCAGCTTCAACTTCAGGATTTATCCTCCCTAAAGCACTCCTCGACAAAAAAGGCATCAAACCCGCCGAAGAAGTCTTTGCGATGAGACATGATAATGTGGTAACAATGGTGTATCAGAATCAAGTAGATGCCGGTGCAACATATTTTTCACCACCGGATAAAAAGACAGGCGAAATCCTCGATGCAAGAGCTCGCGTGAGCAAGCAATATCCTGATATTTATTCAGCGGTCAAGATCATAGGTTTCACGGAAAGCATACCCAATGATCCATTCGTATTTCGTGCTGATTTTCCGGAAGACATGAAGAAGGAATTGATTCAAGCACTTCTTGATTTTCAATCCACACCCGCAGGAAAAGAAACATTGTATGCCACATATAGCGTGGAAGGGTTGGCTCCTACTACAGACAAAGATTATGATGTGCTCCGCAAGATGATTGCAACATTCGGAGGCGATCTCGAAAAAGCCTTGAAGAAAAAATAATCAGCGAAGTATCATCAATGTGCCAGCATGAACATTCCCCTGTTCAATGCCTCTCATAAGATATAAACCTGCAGACAAGCCCAAAACTTGAATGCTTCCATTCTCCACTCGACTCACCCATACACCTTCCATGGTATATATATCAAATTGTTGCATGCCGGAAATCACTCTGGCCAGTCCATCAGCGCTTGCATGGACGGGATTCGGAGCCACCTCTATCTTCCCTTCACTTTGCACTTTCTCATTAATCACCGCAATCGCATCCAAATCAAATCCACAAGTAGGATAAGGCGTCGGCCAAGGATCATTGATGATATTTCCTTGTGCATCATATGAAGCAAAGCGTGGATCAATAGAACCAATCACATCTATAACACGCACATGGGTGATGGTTTGAATGTCAATTCCGGCACTATCTTTCAATTGAGACAAATCAAAGGGAGTGCCATATCCACCTCGATATTTTCCGGCGAGATTATTGAGCTTGCGCACATCGGGAATGCGATCGAATGGTCCGATTTGCTTTGCAGAAGATGTCAGTGAAGTTGCAGGAAAACGCACAAAATGCGAGCCATCACTACTCACCTCAACAAAAGCAAGTTCCAAAAAATAGTCTTCAAAGGAATTTTCAAATACGGCAAAATCAGGTCCTGGACCATCTGTAATCGGTTGTGTAAATATCATTGTCGCAATACCACCATCCCCCAAACTGATCACATTTTGATCCGCAAAACCGATCGCATTATTCACATCATCAATACCAACCTTTTCTCCATTCTGATTTTCGATGGTAAGAAGTCCAGGAATCACTTGACATGAAACACCCCATTTCAAACCCAATTGCTCGGCAGGAATTGCATCACTGCCCGGCATACCCACTTTGTCCGGAAATTGTGCATATATGCTTGTCATACAAAAAAGCATAACAAGCATCTTCATTATGCATTTCATATCTGCTCTGTTTTTGCAATCGAAATATTCAATGTCTTGCCGGCCAATGCAAAACCACCGAATAAAATACCGGAATACATCAAATCACCAACAAAACTGCCTTGCAAGAATGGCAAACCTGCGGCATAACTCATCATCAATCCCTCAAAAGATTGTGGGTACATGGGATTTCCAATCCAAGCACCAAAATTCGTGATGAGGAAGAAGATAGAAGTCGCAAGAATGCTGCTCGATGCAATGCGTGCTATTGATACAGTATTCAAAAGAATATAGCCCATCATGATAATCAATGCATAACTACCATAAACCCAAGCAGAGCCCTCATAAAACCAAGTAAATCCATTGAATAATTCAGCATAAATCACATTGTTGATAAAGAGATCGCTGAACCAAGTGGCTAGGAATGGAATCAATACAGCCATCCATTTTCTAGAAAAATACGCAGAGCCCAATAAGCCCATTGCGGCAATTGGTGACATATTATATGGATGAGGAATGATTCTGCCGAATGCGGCAATAAGAATAAGAGCAGAAAGAAGAATGAGTTTGCTATGCATCTGTAACTTCATGGTATCAACACCTTTATGGATAAAAGAAAGTGTGGCCATGGTCATATTTCGTACCGCAGATGCCCGCACCTTCTCGTGAGTGCTATGCATTGACTCTCAAGGGAAGTATCCGGCTGATCCGATTGGATTCACGGTTGCACGACAGCTCAGGAATTACACCTGATTCCTTCTTGTCAATTACTGACAAAACTTGAGGCCTATGTCAAATCAATGATGCAAATCTAATGACTTTTTCCAACCGACAAAGCAATCACTTATGAATCTCATGTAAGATTTTGTAAAACAGATACCAAATCTCTATCAGGGCTAATTTGCATCTTCTTACGAATGCTGAAACGATGATTCTCAACAGTCCTAACCTGAATTGCAAAAAGCTCGGCAATCTCCTTTGTGGTCATGCCGGACTTGAGAAGCGATGCAATGCGTATCTCTTGATGTGAAAGAGTGGGAAATTTCTTGCATAATGCCTCCATGAACGGTTCATTGTACATCCGCAATTGCGAGTGGAACAATTCCCAATCTCGCTTCTTCGTACCTTCCACCTGTAATGAGCGCAATATCTCCTTCAACATGAGCTTAAGATCAGCCCTGTCAATTTCCTTCTTCATTCCTGACAATGCTCTATGCGCATTACCCATGATATCCTTTATTTGAATGAGCTCCAATGTTTTACTCATCAATTCAGACTGCATGGATGAAAATGATGTGTCCGACTCACGCTTTCTATTTCCGCGACCAGCCTTACCTTTTTTTTCAGTTCCCGATGACTGATTACTCCGCTTTGACATAAGACCTCAATTGCTATTTTACACCCTTTTGGAGCAGAATTCTTTACTGTC
Source organism: Bacteroidota bacterium (assembly GCA_041191145.1). Lineage (GTDB taxonomy): Bacteria > Bacteroidota > Ignavibacteria > Kapaibacteriales > UBA961 > UBA961. The sequence continues at coordinate 5,535 of JBEEPK010000071.1, read as the reverse complement.
TCCTAAGTTTGAGCAAATTTATGAGGTCAGTCTCCGTAATCATTACTGAATGACTACTGATTTTTTTCAAGTTTTTTTCCAAAAAACAACAAAAAGAATCATTCTTAACCAAGCATTGAAATCAGATCCGTACTTTTTGTTTCATAGGAAGGATACACTAAGCAGAATATCAACGGAGGATTAGAATCGGCAGCACTTCAGTATCGATGATTAATGAATAATACCCTTGAGGTAAATGTTCAACTAATATCGAATGCTGATGTGATTCTGCTCTTTCTTGATATACCTGTATTCCAAACATATTGAAGATAGAAATTTGAGGATTCTGATATGGATGAAGGATGCGCAGTTCTTTGTCTATCGGATGACCAAGAATGATGGATGCCTGATTTTCATCTTTTGGCAATGCAGTTACTCTGATGAAAGAGAATGGATCTGAAATGCTTGAACAATCCTCAACATTCCACACACGCACTTGATAAAATCCGGTGGTATCGGGAATGAACCATTGCGAGAGTGCATTTGGTATTTCTCCCTTTTCAGAATACCACTGATATGCAGTCGCGCTTGATGCAATGAGTGAATCTCCATTCACAGTGATCGTCGGCTTCACGGGAGGTGCATTGAATCGAATCGTAACGGTATCCGATCGTGAAAAACAGCCGCGAATATCTTCAATGTCAGCCCAGAATATTCCGGAACGATTCAATGTTTTTTTACCCTTGGTTCCATCTGGCCATGTATATTCACGCACAGTACCTTCAATCGAAAGAATCACCGTATCTCCTTCGCATGATTCTTTATTACCTTCAATTGTAATCTTCCCATCAAATCGCGGAAAAACTCGCACTGAATCACGTTGTGTGAATGTGCAATTTCCTTGTTTTCTCTCAAGCTGAATAATGCCTGATTTCTGCATGCGAATCTTCACAGAATCTGCTGTATTGATTCCAATGATATCACCACCGAATATAGACCATGTTTGCGAAAAATTCGGAGCTGGGTCGGCATATACGGTAATGATGTCATTCGCACAATATTCTCCTAATCCTATTATCTTCATTTTCGGTGCATCAATCATGCGAATGATCATGGTGTCGGACATCATTGCACATCCATTCGCATTTTTACCTTCCACAAAAACGGTATCTGATTTGCGAATGGTGACTGTTCTTTTATTCGAACCATCTTTCCAGCGATATGTTGCAAGATCCCCCATCGCTTCCAGCACAATGCTATCACCTTCACAAAGAATTGTATTTCCTTTCACAATACGAAGTGCTGGTTTTATGGGAAGTATTGCAGTGATTTGTACGGTGTCTTTCTTGGTACAACCCGCACCATCAGTGACTTGCAGGATATAATTGCGTGTTTGAGGATTAGTGATGATTGGATTCGCAATGGTCGCGGAAGAGAGTCCTATGGCAGGTGACCATTGATATTGATATGGAGGAAAGCCACCACTTGCTGTTGGTTTTCCTCCGATCGTATCTTGAAGATTCATGCAAATCACTTTGTCATTTCCGGCATTCACCGTTAATTCCGGATGCATTGCAATGTTTATGGTATCCTGTTTGATGCATCCTCGAGCATCAGTTACGGTAACCACATAGATTTGATTCTGCCTGATCACAAATGTTGGATTGGCAATCACCGAAGAACTGAGTCCGACAGTCGGCGACCAAGCATATGTATATGGCATCGTTCCACCAACCGCAGTTGGAGTTCCACCCAATGTGACCACTGTACCAGCACATTCAGTTCGATCGGCACCGGCACTGACAATCATCACGGGATTGGGATTCACTGTGTCTCGAACAATTATGCTGCATCCTCTTTGATCGGTGATTGTAAGAGCATAGATTCTTTGATTCGTAAAATCAATCGGCAATGTTGGATTGAGTGTGAATGCATTGCTGAGTCCTGTTGAGGGAGACCATGAATATGTATAAGGAGGTAAGCCACCTGAGGGTGCAATCGTAGGACCCAATACTTGTTGAAATCCTTGACATGCAGTGAATGCTCCTTGACCAATTGCAATCGGACTTTGATTCACCGTTATCATATTTGTCATTGTCGCACTATTCATTCCACTACCACTTGTCACGGTCAATTTCACGGAATATGTTCCAGGAATGGTATATGTGTGCAGTGGATTTTGCGTGGTATAGTCCGTCGTTCCATTATTATCGATATCCCATGCATAAGTCGTGGGATTATTCTGACTCAAGTCAGTGAATTGTACTTGTAGCGGCGAACAACCCAATGTGGGTGTTGCGGAAAATGCTGCAATCGGAGGAGCAAAGAGTTGACAGTTATTCGTATTCAGTGCAATCATTTCATCAGGACCACAGGGTTTTGTAGCAGTTGAAAATGTCACCACATCACTTCCACCGGCAATATCAGATATAGGATTCAATGTGCGTTTATCCGTATTGGGACCTAATGCATAATGCATCACATAATTTGCATTAATCACATGTCCGAGTTGATGTGCATGACCCAATTCATGAACAACAACGGTCTCGAAATCATATCTACTTCCCGTGGTAGGTCCAGGACCAAAATTCCAACCAACTCCGGGATTCGGCGAAAAGATCATATCAAATTCATCATTATAGTATTGATTGGCAGCACATGCTGCATACCAATTATAAGTCACTCCCAAAGCGCCTGCTGGTAAACTCGCATTGAATGAAATCACATTGACTCCATCCTTCGAAGATTGATTGATACTCGTTGTATTTGCACTTACTGCAAAATTCACAAATGTATTGCAGCGCCAACTTTGCAATGCTCTTTTGGCAGCATCGGTGGGACTAGTTCCAAAGGAAGAATTAAACACGAATGTATGTCCGCCATTGCCATTTTGACCATTCAACCAAATACGATTGAGTGAAGTATTGAGCAGTGAATAGTCGATCGTGAGTGTCTGACCCGAAATAGCGGTTGAATTGTCAGCCGCGGTCACGCGAACTTGTCCCGTACCTGCCAAAGTTGGTATACGCACTTGAATTTCCGCATCAGACCATGACACATATTGTGATGATGCGGGCAATGTCCAAGTTGCTCCTCCATCATTTCCATTTTTGAATTCCACTTTTGCATTGCCTGTTCTATTCGCACCAAAACCGGAACCTGAGATTGTCAGAATAGATCCTCTACCGGCAGTTGAAGTAGTCGGTGAAATTGCAGTGATACTCGCAGCCAATGTCTTTTCGGATTTATCGCTTTTTTGAATAATTGGTATATGTCGATATGGTATTCCGGTGAGTGCAACGATTCTTTCTATCGCATCAATCATTGTTGGATATACCCGAAAAGGCTCATGCGCTTTGCCATCTTCCTGTAATGCAATCATACTTTGAGGTCCGGCAAAAGGCACATGATAAGCTCCCGAATTCTTCAAAAAGAAGATCCCTCTTGAGCCGATGGTTGGAGTGAGTGAAGGTCTTACTATCAATGCTCTATTTGTTAATATTCCACCTTCAGTAAGCATTTGAATTGTTTCGAATTCTGCGCCTTTCAATGTACCCAAGACTCGCAATTGATAGGCCGTATAAATCATGTTCTTTTCAGCAAATGCAGAGTCGCGTATTATCTCTGCTTCAATGATCAAATCTGATGTTTGCACTCTTTCAGATAGTGCAACCGGATAGAGCAGACAATGATCAGAAGCCAGAATTTCTGTTGCTAAAAGCAATACTATGAGTAGGTATCGTAACATCATAAACAAACATAGTAAAAGATGATATGGAATCAATGCATCTTGATTTGCAAAGCGGGAAACATGCGTATCTTTGTCATACACTTTTCTAGAATGGTCGAGACATATATGCAAACACAGTTCTCAATTACCGAGTTCATCATCACCAGCATCTTTAATCTCTTCTATCTTGCGGGATTTATTGTCAAAGACATCCTCTGGCTTCGCGTACTCATCATCATTGGTTTCAATATTGAATTGATCTATCATTTTAGGGATCTCCATGCTCCCGAATGGGCGGAAATAGTATGGTGTGGGTTTTATATCCTTGTCAATGGCTATCAATTCACGATGCTCTATCGCGAAAGAAGAAATCTGAAATTTACTGATGAAGAATTGGCATTGCATGCAAAAGTATTCAAAGACATGCCGAAAAGTGCCTTTCGAAAACTACTAAATATAGCGGGACAAGAGGATTTACCAACAGATTTCGTGATGGTGCACCAGAATACCACGATTGATAAATTAGCATTGATTTCTGATGGACTTGCCAAAATAGAAGTGGATAATGCAATCGTAAGTTATGTGAGGAATGGACAATTCGTTGGAGAAATGAGTTTTCTATCGGGTAATCTTACAACAGCGACAGTCACAACGATAGATGAAACGCGGTGCTTGCTTTGGGACAAAGAGCAATTGAAGGAATTGATGAAAAAAGACATTGAGGTTGAGACCTCATTGCGCATGGTATTCAATAGCGATTTATTGTCAAAATTGATGGGTGGCAAAGGAATTCAATCGAATATGTAACGCATTCCTTTTTGGGCATATCCGTAGAATTCACTCACATCATAATTGGCATGAGCATCCCCATAATGCACGAGAAACATTTTCTCTTTCATGTCAGCCGGCAGAGTGCGTAATTCTTCAAGTGATGCATGTACGGGATTGGGAAAGAATGATGCATCATGAAACATATAATCCGAACGATCCGCATACATGTCCAATAATTCTCTATCGAATTTTGTATCACCAGAAACGAAAATGCGACCATCTATATGCAATCCATGTGTGATGAATGCACTCGATGCGCTGGATGCTTGTTCGGGCACATGATTCGTGCCGAAGAGTTCTATGTGAATTCCCTGAAAATCAATCTCCAATTTCAAACGCGGTTCGCGTTCAATCCACTGAGGTCTGATCAATTCAAAGAAATCCGACATTACAAGTGGTTTACCTTCTGCAGAATATTCATTCTGTTCCATTCCACCACGCAATGAATAATTCCATAGAATTTCTTCATATTCTTCGGAAATAATCATCGACAATTTCTTCTTGCTGAATTGCGGTATTGCCACATAGCGATTCCACAAAGCAAGTGATTCAATGCCACCGATATGATCGCAATGACTATGCGTTGGAAGTATTGCATCAATGTCGGTTAAGGTCAAACCGGTTGATGCAGGTAGGGAAAACGGACCCGTTGTTCCAAAATCCACAAGAAGATGCGCATCTCCTTTGATGATCAGGAAATTGGTATTAAACAGCGTCTGAGAAAATGCTCCGCCAACTCCGAGAAAGACAATTTCTAATTCACCGGAATTGCTAAGACACAATGGTTTATCTACGGGAATAACCTTCAAGCTTCTGCTTCCTTGCTAAATCGCATCGCAAATTGCGAAAAAAATGGATGACATGATACTTGCAGAGGGAAAACCATGCCAAATCTTGACCACGATTATTGGGATTCTTGGGATTACCGGGATTTCCAAATGTCCTGCGCAATCCCACAATCCTACAAATCCCAGTACAGACCACGATTATTGGGA
>JBEEPK010000070.1:0-15572 GCA_041191145.1 Bacteroidota bacterium | reverse complement strand
TCAATCGATGCGGGTGGCTTGATAGGTCGCACCACTCAATCCGTGGATGGAGAATTTCTGCATTTTGAGATTTGGAAGGGGAAACAACGCATGAATCCACTCTCTTATCTTCGATAACTCTTCTCAAAGCTCTTACCTCGCAAAGCCATCATGATTTCGTATCTTCGTGATAGTACAATCTGCATGGAACACGCATGAAATTATTCACGCCGGGAATATGGCGCTCGCTCACAAAGTGGCAAATCAAGGTGCTTCTAGCTTCCTTTGCATTTGTGATGGTTATAAGCGTATTGCTGTATACTCAGCAATTGGCCAATGAACTGATTCAGCGTGAGAAAAAGATTGTTACTTTTTATGCTGATATTTATAAACATTATCTCTCTGATGTGAATGCAAATGCAGATGATTTCTTATTTCTGCTAGATCGAATCATTCCGACCATTCCATTTCCGGTGATTTTCACTGATGCCGAGGGAAATCCCAATAGACCTTTTTCACAATTCACATTGAATATCGATGTAGATACTTCTCTTGCAACTGAAAGAGTAAAAGCTGAAGAAAAAAAATTGGTGGAATTGCTCAAAACAATGAGTGAGACCTATGAACCTATTGCCATCAAGGATGCCGATGGAATGATATTGGGTAAAATTTACTATACCAATTCTGCGCTTATCAGGCAGATGCAATTATTGCCATATATCGAAATCATTATTGTTTCTGCTTTTATTTTTATCGGATATATCGCATTTAGTTTTGTGCGAAGAACTGAGGAATCGAATGTCTGGGTGGGCATGGCAAAAGAGGCCGCGCATCAGCTGGGTACGCCCCTTTCGAGTTTATTGGGTTGGCTTGAGATATTACGAATGAATAATGATGACCCCATTTCCGTGCAAGAAACGGCCAAAGAAATGGAACATGATTTACATCGCTTGAACACCATTGCGAATCGTTTCTCCAAAATTGGATCCGAGCCGGCAAAGAAGCGTGAAAACATTTCTGACATCGTTGAAAAAGTATGTTCCTATCTCGAAAAAAGGGTGCCGCATCTTGGAAGAAAAGTGAGCATAGTCCGCAATCTTGAAGATGATATTTATGTGAATGCCAATGGTGAATTGATTGGGTGGGTGATTGAGAATATTGTGAAAAACGGAGTTGAATCGATTGATTCCACTTCGGGTGTGATTACTGTGAATTTGACAAAATCTCCCAAAGGTAAAGTGATCATTCAATTGAAAGACAATGGAAAGGGAATGTCTGGTCCGATTCGCAGAAGAATCTTTGAACCCGGATTCACAACAAAGAAAAGAGGTTGGGGATTGGGTCTCTCACTTTCAAAACGCATCATCGAAAAGTATCATGGTGGAAGAATTTATGTGAAAGATTCCGTGATCGGAAAGGGTACGACATTTATCATTGAATTACCGGCTATTGCATGAGATATCTCTTTTGCATCTTCTTTCATTTGGTGATTTACTTCGATGCTTATTGCTCGGAATCATTCATCATGAAATTCAAAACGGGAACCTCACAGTTTGCTGAGTGGAGAAGATCTGGTAGGATGGGTAATATCGAATCTTTGCAAACAGTGCTCGAGTATCATGATAGCAAGCCATTGGTGAGGGATGCTCTGATTTCTATGCTGAAGGCGAAATCAAAATCAGAAATTGTGCTGAAGGATGAGCATCCGCTTGAGCGTATTGCAGTCATTGAATATGCAGTGGATATTCCTTTACAGAAAATACTCGCCTCGATTCGTGCTTTGCCATTTGTGGAATATGCTGAGAATAAAGCACAACATACATTTATTGAATTGCCTAATGATCCATTGTATGGATATCAATATTATCCTTCGATGATTGGTGCTGATTCAGCTTGGACTTATTATATGAATCAATCCAAAAAAGATTCAGTATTGATTGCAATTGTAGATACAGGCATTGATCCGCTTCATGAAGATTTGGCATCGGTCATCTATATCAATCCCGGGGAATTGGGTATTGATTCCATTGGCAACAATAAATCAGCAAATGGCATTGATGATGATAAGAATGGTTTTATTGATGATTGGCAGGGTTGGGATTTTGCGAGTGCGATCGATCCGATTACAGGAGATAATCGAGCAGTGCCCGGACATTTACATGGAACCCATGTGGCGGGTATTGCATGTGCCATCACCAATAATCAGAAAGGGATTGCAGGAATCGCTAGACATCATAGAGTTTTACCTGTGAAAGTAGGATATGATGATTCAAGTTCGGTCATTGTATCGGGATCTTATGAAGGAATGCTATATGCGTCTCTTATGGGAGCAGATATCATTAATTGCAGTTGGGGATCACCCACCTCTTCGATGGCGGAACAAGAGATTGTGAATGAGGTCTTGCGTTCAGGCAGTGTAATTGTTGGAGGTGCGGGTAATGATAGACAAGAAACTGCATTTTATCCGGCTTCTTATCCGGGTGTTATCAATGTTGCGGCATTGACTCAAGATTCAGTCAAAGCATCGTATTCCAATGTGCATGGAACAGTGGATATTTCTGCTCCCGGATCTTTTATCTATTCAACCGTACTTGGTAATGCATATGGTTTTTCCAGTGGGACATCCATGGCTGCACCTGTGGTGGCCGGCGTAGCTGGACTCATCAAATCATTGCATCCAGAGTATTCGGTTGAACAAATAGCTGGAATTTTGAAAGCAAGTGCGATTGATATTTCTGAGAAAAATCCTGATCATGAATTTGTGCTAGGCGCTGGAATGGTGAATGCTCTTAAAGCACTTTCCATTCAAAATCCGCGCTTTGCTGAAATCACACAAAATATATTCACGGATGAAGACAATGATGGAATGTTCACGCCAGGCGAGAAAGTGAATCTGAGTCTTGTTTTGCATAATGTATTGCAAGATGCTGATTCATGCATATTGGTTATTCATCCAATCAATGATCAATATCCAGCTATTATTTTGAATGATACGATTGTTCTGGGGAATGTAAAAGCATCAACTATTTATGCAGTGAAGGAGAAAGTGAAGTGTATTCTGCCATTGAATTCTCCTTTCAATCATCCCATGAAAGTACGCATTGACATATTGTCAAAGTCTGATTTCATTGGCAGAGGGATGGCTGAACTCATTATCAATCCTACATATAGAACAATGCGTGAGAATGATATGCATGTGACGGTTACGAGTCAAGGACATATCGGCTATAATGATTATCCATTCAATCTTCAGGGAATTGGATTGTCGCTTCCACCGCATGATCAATCGGTTCTGTTTGAATCGGGTTTTATCATTGGTTCCTCAGCAGAGAAATTAAGTAATGGCATTCGTGATATTTCTGGGAATGATCAAGAGCGTTCTTTTTTCATTCGATCATCAGTGAATGTATTAAAACCCGGACTTATATCAGATGCTGAGACATATTCCGAGTTTGCTGATTCCACTCGCAATATTGATGCGGGAGTTTCTGTTTGGCATCGAGTATATCAGTCAAAAGAAGAGGGAATTCAAAAGACTATTTTTGTTATATATGATGTGCAGAATGATAGAGGCATTCGAATTGATTCCTTGTATGGCGGGATGTTTTTTGACTGGGATATTGGGCCGAGTGGACAGCATAATATAGCGATGTTAGATCAAACAGATGGATTCGCATATTGTTTCAATACAGTTGATTCAACATTGCCACATATTGGAGTCTCATTATTAAATGATTTACCAATGCAATTTCATGCGATTGACAATGATGGCCGAGGAAATGGATTTTCCATTTATGATGGTTTCTCGAGAAATGAGAAATGGTTTGCGATGTCGGGAGGTATTAGTCGTGAGATGAGTCGTTCCACCGATGTATCAATGGTGATTGGTGGTGGACCATTTACTTTAGAGCCCGGAATGCAAAAAAAAATAGCACTTGCAATCACTGCGGGGACTTCAAAAGAAGATGTGAGAAAGGGTATATTGACTGCGCGTGATATCGCTTTTCAAAAAGGACTTGCATCGGGTTTTACATGGAATGTTTTTCCGGAAACTTCTCGTTTGATTGATATTTCCATAGGTGTGGATGAACAGTTTCGCATTGATTTTGAATTGTCCAAGCAGTCTGAAGTCACATTTGAATTATACTCAATTCAAGGTAGGTCTTTGAGAGTTTTGGAGAGGAAAAAGTATTCTGCGGGACAATATTCAGGGATTACTTTGCCATTTGCTGATTTGCCATCAGGAGTATACTTTATAAAGATGATCACGCCTCATGGCATTGATGCTCTCCCATGCATCATTGTTCGCTAGATTAGGGAATGGTTATACGTTTCCTGACAAAACGATCATTGCCGAGTCGAACTTCTGCCACATAATCACCCGAGGGCATCGGTCTCCCTTTATCATCTCTTCCATTCCAAGTCAATTGATATTTACCGGGATTTTGTTGTCCTTGAAACATCATTGCCACTTCTCTTGCTGCTGTGGAATAAATCACCACTTTGACATTCACGGCATAATCAACCACATAATTGATTACCGGTGAAACATCTTCGCTGATCCCAAGAAATACGCCTATATCATTGAGGCCGATGCTTACACCACCTCGCATTCCGCCGGGTCTGCCGGTAGGAATAGCCTGAGAGCGGGCAATCATTTCTTCCCTTTGTACAATGTCTTCAGATCTTGGCTGATAGTATTCAGCCGGCAAATCAAGATTGCGCAGTGCGATTGCAAAAGGGTTTTCTTGTTCTTGTTCTTTCCGCATTGCTATGCCGAGCGAGATGATTTTCGCATGCAATTGAGCGAGAGTACCAGGTGCTATGCCCAATCGCATCATGCGATAATAGGCGGAGTCTTGTTCGGGTGAAAATTGATTGCGTGAGCCTGGTACAATTTGTTCGGTTTTCTTTGTGGTATCACGAGAGATGGTATCTCCTGTGATAGCTTGAATTGGAGTGAAAACTCGTGGTTTTTTGAGTATTGTGTTTATAGAACTTGAATCTTCTTGAGCGAATGCAAAAAGGGGCAATGCTTGAGAACAATAAAGCAAAGCTGAGAATACAATGTATATGAGGTGAACAGTTCGCAAGCGGGGTCAGTAATAGATTCGTTGAATGTAAAAGAAAGGCCGACATAAGCCGGCCTTCATTTGCTATCTTTAGTTATTTGTCAGACCCGATCTTTGCTCTTCTGTAAGCATGTCGAGCAATGTAATTGATGGTGCATCAGGCAGAGGACCTGTATGCTCATCTCTATCACGCATTTCACGAGGACCTCTGGATGGTCTTTGTGGCAATGAAGCCATTTCTTCTTCTGAATATACAGGTGCGAGAATCAATGATTCGGTTTCGCCATTGGAATCAATAACGGTTACATCCACTTTATCACCAACAGAGAATGAACTCTTGCCAGGTACTGGTTTGACTCTGCCTTTTGGAATAAAGCCATCGAATTCAGCATTAACATCGACCAAATACCCTTTCTCATGTACTTGCTTTACTGTTACATGTGCGCTTGTTCCTGGAGGGAATGTATCCGCAATTGTTTTCCAAGGATTTGGGGACAGATGTTTCAAGCTGAGTCCAACGCGTTTTTTCTCTGCTGAAGAATTGAGTACCGCAATATCTATCACTTGCCCTTCTTTCATGAGATCAGCTGCATTTACGCCTCTTTTGCCCCATGCAAGATCGCCATTGCGAAGCAGACCTTCGATACCGGGTTGCAATTCGATATATGTTCCGAATTCAGTGAATCGTTTTACTTTTCCTTTTACAACAGCTCCAGTTGGATATGTTGCTTCGATATTATCCCACGGAGATGCTACAAAATCTTTGGTGCTGAGTCCAATGCGGAATTTGTCTTTATCAATTGAGGAGATCGTCGCTTTTACATGATCGCCTTTCTTGAATAATGTTGAAGGATCTGCAACATGGAATGATGCCATGCGAGAAACATGTACCATGCCTTCCACGCCATTTACATCGACAAACATTCCAAATGTTGTGAGTGAAGATACTGTGCCTTCAACAATATCGCCTTCTTTGATACCGGCGAAATATGACTCGGAGAGTAATTTTTTGCGGCTTGCAACAATAGTTGCTCTTCCTGAATCTTCTTTTTGAATTTCAGAAATGTGCACCGTAACAGTTTTGCCAACTGCATCATTCAATTCCTGCTCAAGCGGAGTTTTCTTCAATCCGAAATGAGAAGCAGGCATGAATAAACGCATGCCATTATAGTCCAAGCGTAATCCGCCTTTGATTCTCTCAACGATAACGGCTTCAATGGTTCCGCCTTCATTGAAAATCTTCTCAAGTGTTGTGAGCATTTCCTCTTCAATCTTTTTACGCTTTTCGCGTTCTTCTTCTTCAGTGGATGTTTCAGCAGGTTGCTCAATTGCAATTTCTGCATTTGCTTCCGGCTGAGAAATATGTTCAGGATTTTCAGAAACTTGTTCTGCTGGAGCAGATTGTACGGTTTCTTCATTGTTTGCAGGATCTGCATGTTCCTGATTGTTGAGCTCTTGTTCGGACATAGTACTTAAGCTGGACAAAGTGATGGAATAAATGTGATTATGATGAATCAACATTCCGGCAACTGTTTATGATGACAAAGATACGAAATAGAACATACAGGGCAAACAAGCAATAATTGCAGTAAAGAGTTGAATTACAATGTGTTGAAACACGATTCTCCAATTCTCATGAATTATCGGGTTGTAATTTGGCATACTTGAGCAATAATTGTTTCTTTCCTATTCCTTGAAATATAACGATTGCCTCTCTTTTTTCGCCATTACCAGAGACTGAGTGGACAGTACCTTTGCCGAATTTTCCATGTATGACTTTCATTCCTGCTCGTATTTCAAATCCATCAGGTTCTATTTGAGAAAAAGATTCTTCGTTTTGTGAAATATCATCAAAGAATGGAGATGGCTTATTCTTTTGTACTCCAAAAGAATTCGAGGTTAGGACTTTGGGTTTAATTTCGGCATTGCGAATGCTTCTGTTTGGAGCATAGGAATCTACATATTCGATTGTATCCGGGTGAATTTCTTTCAGAAACATTGAGGGTTGGGAGAAATTTAACTCACCAAAGCGATATCGTCTTTGTGCATAGGAAAGATAGAGTCTCTTTTCAGCACGGGTAATTCCCACATAGAATAATCTTCTTTCTTCTTCTTGTTCATCCGGATCATGTTCAGCTCTTCCCATGGGAAAAAGACCTTGTTCCAAACCAGATATGAAAACCACGGGAAATTCGAGTCCCTTCGCTGCATGCATTGTCATCATTGCTATGCGTTCTTGGCCCATGTCTGTTTCATCGATATCGGACATCAATGCCACTGTTTGTAGATATTCTTCAATGGTGATCGCCTGATCTTTTTCAAATTCTTCTTCGATATTTGACAGCATGCGCTGAACATTATTCCATCTATCAAGAGATTCTTCAGTGTCTTCATCTTTGAACATACGAAGCAAGCCGGTTGCTTCAATATAATCTTTGGCCAATTCATGGGGAGGCATCGTGGATTTCAATTCTTTGAAACGATGAATCATAGTAGTGAAATCGAATGAAGCTTGTACGGCTCTTTTTTGCAAGTCAGACATTGTATTTGCTTGTTCGAAAGCTGAAAAGAGTGGAATGGAATGAGTGTTTGCAAAGTCATTTAGTTTTTTTAGTGTTGAAGGACCAATTCCTCTTGCCGGTTCATTGATAATGCGTGTCAAGCTTTCTGAATCACTTGGATTGCACAGAAGTCTGAGATATGCGATGGCGTCTTTGACTTCTTTTCTTTTATAAAATGAAACGCCACCGATGATGGTATATCCAATGCGAGAAGAGCGCAAAGCATCTTCAAGTGAAAGTGATTGTGCATTGGTGCGATAGAGAATCGCGATATGTTTGGCTGATACTCCATTCTGTGATATCTCATGTTTAATCATGCTTCTGATAGCATCGGCTTCTTCACGATCATCTCTTGTTTCAATTACTTTTATGAGATCACCTTCCGGATTATCTGTCCATAATTTCTTTGTGAGTTGCTTCCGATTTCTAGATATGATTGAATCGGCTGCGGAAAGAATCACTTTTGTGGAACGATAATTTTGTTCCAACTTCACAATTGCTGCATCGGGATAATCTTTTTGGAAATCGAGAATATTTCTGATATCGGCACCTCTCCAACGATAGATGCTCTGAGCATCATCCCCAACAACGCAGAGATTGCGATGTCCACCTGCAAGAAGATTCACGGCTATATATTGTGCGCGATTCGTGTCTTGATATTCATCCACCATGATTAGTGAAAATCGTTGTTGATATTTCGATTTGATTTCAGGAGACAATTTCAAGAGTCTGATGATATTGAGAAGGATATCATCAAAGTCCATGGCATTATTCACACGCAATCTTTTTTCATATTCTTTATATATCAATGCTGTTTGTTTTTCATTGATGTCTTGTGATGATGCTTCATATTCTTGCCAGGATATCATCAAATTTTTTGCTTGAGAAATCCTTCCTCTAATACTCTGCGGAGTGAATTGTTGTGCAGATATTCCGGCATCTCGCATGATTGAACGAATCATGCTGAGTGAGTCATCTGTATCATAGATGGAAAATGCAGAAGTATATCCTAGATGCTCTGCTTCAAATCGCAATATGCGAGCAAAAATTGAATGAAATGTCCCTGCCCAAATGCTCTTTGCTTGCGCTTCACCTACAAGTTTTGAAATTCGGGATTTCATCTCTTCGGCAGCTTTATTGGTGAATGTGAGTGCCAAGATGGATGAAGATTGAATGCCTTGCGATAATGCATAAGCGACGCGATATGTGAGCGTTTTTGTTTTACCGCTTCCGGCACCTGCAATGATGAGTAATGGACCGCTGATATTCATTGCGGCTGTTTTTTGTTCGCGATTTAATTCATCAAGATATGACAAAGAATGTTCGGTATGTGGCTGAGGAATCAATTTCATGTTAAAGAACTGAAAAAGTGTTGAGGAAAAGTATTTAGCCCTGATGCAATCTACGGAATTGATGCTGAGTGGAAATAAAAAAGGCGACTCAACAGAATCGCCTTCATGATCAATTATATGTTTTCATTAAAATTCAACATTGATTCCAAGACTAGGGATGACACCTGCACCGGCGAAGTTCACGACTCCTTGTCCTAGTCTTTGATCGAATCGATAATTATTTGCATTCTTGCGATTGTAAATGTTTTGAATATCGATATACGTAATCAATAAGAATCCTTCAAAATTCCAGCGTCTATCAATGCGCAAGTCCATGGAGTGAAATGCCGGAAGACGCTCTCCTGCATTGTATTGCAAGAAGTCCAATTGTCCATACAATGGCTGATTGGGATCTTCCACGAATGGCGTTGTGGGTGCCCCTGTGGAATAGCGAAATTTTGTGCTGATTTCCCAATTCTCATTGAAGCGATATCCTGCGGCGATATTGAAGATGATGCGAGCATCGAATGCTCCTGGTCTATCAATGCCATCTAATCCTGAAAATCTTGATTCATTGATAGTCAAACTTATGAGACCATAGAGTGGAATATCACCCATTTTCTTTTGTATGAATGCTTCGATACCTCGTGCATATCCTGTCGATGAACTGATGAGTGGTTCAAGACCGAAGGGAATGTCATTTTGCACATCATCGAATCCGGAAGGTGCAAGCACAGCTTGTGGACGGAATAGTCTTGCGGCATAATTTCCATACCATTTATAATATCCTTCAACTTGAAATTTAAGATCTGCCGCGAGTTGCAATTCATAGCCGAGCACGATTTGATCTGCTCTAATTGCTTTTAGTTGTTGCTTATTCGATGGGTCACCCATCAGCCAAATAAATGATGGTGATTGATAATATCGTCCAGCGCTCAAATTGAGAGTCGATACCTGATTGAGTGCATAAGATATTGTGAGACGAGGCGACAAATATGTGGTTTCTTGGAGGAAATCATAATAATCCAATCTTGCGCCGAATGTTGCTTTCCATGCATCCGAAGTTAAAACAAGCGTTGCATGTGTTGCATTACGGAAGGCTGTGAAAGAGCTATCTACATCTAGTCCAATCGGCGTACCTAATTGATTTCTTCTGAATCGTGCATCTAGAAAAAGATCATAATCGAGGAGAGATGCATATTTAATAATATTACCGACTATGATTTCAGTCCCGGGTGATAATTGCAGGAAGAGATCTGTTCGGAGTGAATTTTCACCTTCAACGGATGTATTGTTGAATAGTGTCATGAGATTGGAATCTCTTTGTGCAGTATTGAATGCTGAATATGTTCTTCCAAGTGTGACGAGAGCATATCCATTGATATCTGAACCTGTTATTAAGTGTTTCCAGGTCAAACCGGAGAAATATTGATCTTGAGTCGGGGAATTTATGCGTGAATTGGAATATCGGTCTTCTTCATCATCATTATTGAAAGTAATTTTGTCCAATGCGCCGATGGTGAGGAATGAAAGCGAGTTTTTGTCATCGAGTCGATAAGAAATTTTTGTTTGAAAGTCCCAATAATCAGGAATAAAGCTAAATCCCAATGCCTTGAATAAAATATCAAGATAGGATCTTCTTGCACTCACGAAATAGGAGCCTTTATCTGAGATTGGACCTTCTGCAATAACTCCAAAGCCTGTTGCCGAGAAATTGATTTCTCCACCAAAACGCTCTTCATTTCCTTCGCGAAGGGAAATGTTTGTAAGAGATGAGACGCGATCCCCGAATCGAGAGGAAAAACCGCCTGCGCTAAAACTCACTTCACGAACAAAATCGATATTGATGAGCGAGAGTGGACCGCCTGTTGAACCTTGTGATCCAAAATGATTGATATTGGGTACTTCTATATTATCAACAACAAAAAGATTCTCAAATGGAGCGCCGCCGCGCACAATCAAGTCATTTCTACCGGCGCTGGTGACATTCACTCCCGGTAAAAGTGCTACTGCTCTGATTACATCCTCTTGTACACCGGGAGCACGGCGAATATCTTCGGAGTTCAATAACTGAGTGCTTGTGATGGTTTCAGGACTTCTTTGGAAATAACTTGCTTCCACTTCAGTTGCTTCTATCTGAACTGCTTTTTCACTTAAGAGAATAGTTACAGTCGCTGGTTTTCCGGAGCTTATGGCTATATCTGACAATGTTCTTGGCTCAAAACCAATGGCGGTTGCTTTTATGCTGACAATACCTACAGGGATAGAACGAAGAGAGAATTTCCCTTGTGAATTACTTCTTGTGCCGATTTTAGTGCCATTCACCACAATAGAAGCTCCATTGATTGGTGCTTGTGTGGAAGCATTTATGATGGTACCGGTTAATATTCCCGTTATGCTTGAGGTATCCTGGGAATATGCCAAAGAAGGAAAAAGACTGAGAATAAGTGATAAAATGAAAATTGAAGGTGCTTTTAACATGTGATTAGGTATAAATGTATGAATGATTGCTTTTGAACATATAACTACTAAGTCAGAGTTCCTTTTTTTGAAGTAATTATCCACAAATAAATACCTACAGACATGTAATAGTCCTTGAGACAGTATTTTTGTTTCAATAGATTGGAATATTATCAAATTCTCAGTGAAAGCTTTCCTTGTTTATAATGTTGCAAGTTCAAAAACATATTTCTGTCGCAATTCTTGGTTCCGGAGCGGGAAGCAATGCAGAAGCATTGATACGATTTTCAAGGCTAAAAACTTCCTATTATAAGGTTGTCTTGATACTAACAAATAAAGATCAAGCTGGTATTTATGAAGTTGCAAACAGAATGCATGTTCCAATAGAATATCTATCTGATCCAAAAGATTCATCAAAAATGAGTGAGTTGTTACAAAAGAATAATGTGCAAGTCATTGCCTTAGCGGGATATCTGCGCTTATTACCGGCTGATATAGTCCGTCATTTTGAAGGTCGAATCATCAATATCCATCCTTCGCTATTACCGGAGTACGGTGGACATGGCATGTATGGCGACAAAGTACATATGGCTGTTTTTAATGACAAAAAGCCATATACTGGCATAACAGTACACTTTGTTGATGAGCATTTTGACACCGGTTCTGGTCTTTGTCAGACAAAGATTTCTGTAAAAGAATGTAATTCAGTCGAAAAAATAGCAGAAAAGGTGAGAAAAGTCGAGCATGAAGTTTATCCTTTGATGCTCAATCAGCTGTGTAAAACAATTTATTCACAGCAGTAAATTTCTCTTGGTGATTTCAATCTTTCTTGTCAATTTACACCCGATTATGTGTTAACAACTCATAATCCGTCGTTTTATTCAAGTCTTTAAAGCGAAAATTTTTATACAAATAATTGTAATTATGTATCACTTTTGCATAGGGTTCTTCATATGAAGAAACGTGTCCTCATTGCACTTCTGGCATTCTTTACGGCTGGTGTGGCCTTATATGCTGGTGGTAAGGAAGATGGAACCCTGAGAAAGAGTCGCTTCAATGCAACTTTTCCTCAGCCGTTTACCAATTTTCCAGCACTAGATCATGCAAATAACAGTCGCCCGAATAATTCGGTGCATTCTGTTTCCACCGGTTATTATATCGTCGATTCTGACGATGATGCTGGTGATTTTTGGCGTCCTAATTTGGATCGTGCTTTCTTAAACAGATTGAACGATACTGATCCTTCAGAACTTATCAAATGGAAGCAGATAACAACTGGTCCGCTCCAATCATTTGATGCAACTGAAGGTCGTCCATTCTTCCGTAATCCCGGAAGCACAACTGACTCTACTGACAATGCCTTCGCGGGTCCGATCAGAATCGGTTTCCCATTCTTCTTGAATGGCGTTCGTTATGACAGTTTTTATGTGTCCACGAATGGATTGGTTTCATTGTCAAGTCCTCGTTATGAGTACAATAGTAATGGTGTAAGAACCGGATACAATTTGTACCGTGATGATGTGTTTGCTCGTCCGGCATCTGGTAATCCAACTTCAGATCCTGTAGCAGACGATTATGGGTATAACTTTGCAGTTGGTAACAATCCAGGATCTCCTACAGCAGGTATCCGTAATACAGGTACTGGAACATTGGCTACATTGGCAGGTGATATTGCCAATGCTCCAATCATTGCTCCTGCTTATGGCAATCTCCAATTGTCACAAAATCCTGATTTCCCTGAAGAAACTCGTGGTCAAGTATGGTATAAGCGTGCAGACAATCCTGATGGAACTCGTCGCTTGATCATTTACTTCCAAAATGTGGCACCGATTGGTGGATGGAATAATGGTATTTCAGGTACCACAACATTCAACAAAGACGATCAAAGAATCCTTGCGAATTTCCAAGTTACACTTGATCAGTCAGATTCATCAGTATATGTATATTTCGAGCGTTTGGAAGGTGCTGTTGTTGTTTCTGGTGTATCAGTTTCAGCTGCTGCATTTTTCCGTATGAACACCACTATTGGTGTGAATGGAACTACAAGAAATTACAATTACAAATTCCCGAACTGCCAGTCAAACTTGACACAAACTGAATTCCAATCAGCTCCTCGCCAGCATACACAATACCTCTCTAGAGGTTCTTATAGCGGTGCTGATGTCTCAACTCAATTAGCTGGTCCTGCTGGTCATGGTTCCAATACGCCTGCTAATGGTTTGGCAATCCGTTTCAAACAATGGCGTAATGTTGTGCGCGTGGTTCCAGAGCAAATTCGTTATTTCGGTCGCGAATTGTCATCTACATCAAATCTTGATGCATATACACGTGAAATCGCAACTCCAGAACCTGAATTGTTTGCTGGTCATCCTCAGCTTGGTGCGATTCGTCCATCTGCTGTGTTCCAAAACATGACTAATGATATTCAAGGTCCTGGTGTAAGTTTACCACCTCGTCCAACAGGTGTTAACTATACAAAGCAAGATCTTAACTTCCGCGTTCGTATGCGTATCATCAATCAAGCTTCTAATCAAACAGCGTACTCTCGTTCAGTACCTGTTGGTGTTGGTTGCTTGACAGGAAATTGTCCTCCTGATATTGACGCGACTGTTCAATTTGGTTGGTTGTCTGGTGGTTCAGCTACCGGAAACTTCCAAGCAGCAGGCGTTGCCGGTTCAGGTATACCTGCATTCCCAGGTCAAGGCGCATGTCCACTTGGCGGTATCCCACCATATGGTATTGTCCGTGTTCAATTCCCACCATTTGAACCAAATGAACTACTTGACTTCCAAATTGGTCGTTTGAGATTATTTGTGTTCTCTGAAGGCGTTGATTCAATCTATAGAACACTCGGTGATGAATGGCCATTTGATGACACTGTATCACGCAATGTCTTTGTTATGCGCCGTTTGTCCTTCTTGAATAGTGATGGTTTCTCAGATGATGCGAATGAGTATCATGTTATTAGTGGTACACCAATGCCTTCAGTATTGAAGTGGGTGAACTATGAAGCAGAAATCTCAAATGGTGATGAAGAAACATATAATCCACCACCACCAAGATGGGCAGTGGGTGATGTTCCTGGTTCACTTGTAACTGCAAAGAATCGCTCTACATTTAAGACAGCTTCTCCTGTTATTAAATTGAATCGTGTTACACTTGGCGGTGATGATCCATCACCAAGCCCAGGTGGTGACCAAATTCGTTCATTCCCGATTGATATTCGTCACTTGCCAAATCGCAAGACACAAGGTTCTATCTTGACAATTTCTTATCAGAGAACAGGTAATAAAGGTGATTTTGGTCGTGGTTGGGCAGATGCTACAATCGTTGGACCAGAGCCACGCGTTATCTTCAACGGTGTATTGACTACTCTCGCAGCAGGTGTTACACCTGACGAATTGCGTCTTGAATATGCTCGTCCATCAACAAATGGTATTGAAAATATTGCTCGTCAATTCAACAGTGCAACAACAGACATCACATGGAGTGTTCACAAGCGCCGTGGTGGTGGAGCAGCAGTAACTGATAACTTTGTTTACTCAGTATTTGGAGCAGGTGGATATCGTTTGGGTTATTTGCCCGAAGATAGAGACTCTGCTTTGACACTTGCACAAGGTTTGCGTCCTGATATTTATGATGATGGTAAAGATGTTGAATACAATAAGATTTTCTTCCGTATTCCAGATTCATTGATTTTTGCTCCGAATGAAGCAGCAAAAGACTTCCGTTTTAGATTGAGAGTATCAGCAGCTAGAAATACTGCTCCTCCGCAACCACAAGATGATGATGATGATTTTTATGTAGACAATATCAAATTGATCTATACAAACGAATCTCCAGATATTGAAATGTCACTTGTTCAGGTTTTGTGGCCATATGAAACAACACCAGCTTCACAAATGACACAACTTCCTATTCGTTTCAAACTCACGAATAATACTGGTAAGCAGTCACCTTCAGTAAGTATCAATGTAAAGGTTCTTCAAGAATCAGACGATATTCGTAAGGCAGATGCATACTATTGCCGTAGCACAATTATTCCTTTTGTAAAGCCCGGTCAAATCATTGAATCAACCGTGCCAGCATGGAATGCTCGTCGTTGTCCTCCAGGTCGTTATCGTATCGTTGCTAGCTGTTTTGTACAGGGTGGTGATGTTGATAATTCT
>JBEEPK010000069.1:0-9572 GCA_041191145.1 Bacteroidota bacterium | reverse complement strand
TTTCACCGTTATTCCCTGAAATCTCAGTGCGGCAAATCGTTCTGCCACGGTTGCGGCTCTGAAACCTCTTCCAAGCGATGCACGGAATTGAACTCCAAATGGAGAAAGCCAGCTTGCAGCAATCTTTGGAGAAATCACGAAATGCGATGCTGAAGTATCTGTTTGCTCATGATCCACTCTTCCCCCAATAGTCATGATCAATCCCTCAATACCGGGCTTGATTTCAGTTTGCGCATATCCGGAGAAAAATCTCTGCTGTTTGATTCCATAGATCGGTGCATTCACCGTATTGATGATGGAATTCATACCTGCGGTCAAAAACACTGCATCTGAAAGTGTTCTTGAGTATTGTACTTCTGTATTGAATGAACTTGCAGAACTTGCTATTGCTTCTTCATTTGGAAGGAGATTATAATTATCAAAGTCCGTGAGAAATATACTTGATCGAATATTGAGCAATGCATTGTCTTCGAAGATATGCCTTAGATTCAAACCCGCCATCGCTTTATTTGAAATCGTCTTGCGATTGGGATTGGATGTGGTTGGTGGTCTGGTAGCACTATCGAGCGAATTCCAAAACACCCAATCTCCTTTGTCTTCATGAGCAAGATTCACGATGCCCATGAGCGAAGTTCTCGCTTCTTTATCGAATGTATAATTCAGTTTTGTAAAAAGATTATACCTGCGTGATTCATCTGTCAAACGATAACTTTTGTCATAACGCGTGCCACCCAGAATGGTCAATTCGAGATTGTCGAATTTCTGACCATAACTCATGTCAATTCCATAGAGCGGTGGTGGCGCATCATGCACCTGCCATTGCTCAAATCGAGGTTGCGAATAGAATCCTGCATATGTCCTAATCATGATGCGAGCCGTATCAACAGGAGTTCTCGTAAAAAGTGATACCACTCCACCCAATGCGCCTGTGCCATAGAGAGCCGATCCGGCGCCCTTCACCACTTCCACTCGATTGATTTCGGGCATTGGCAATGCATCAAATTTCATGTCGCCATTATCTGCACTCAACATTGGAAATCCATCCAGAAGAAGTGCCACCCTACTACCAATTCCAAGTGCAAAACCTGAAGAACCACGGATGCTGACTTGATCTCTTGCGACATTCACGCCAGACACATAACGCAAAACTTCATCGATGCGATTGACATTTCTTTGCTGTATTGCTTCCTGATCAAGAAGTGTCACAGAAACAGGTACTTCCTGAACAGATTGAGTGCGCTTTCCCGCAGAAACAATCACAGTCGATGAATTAACATCTTTTCGCAAAAGATTGATTGATATATTCAAAACGGCATCATCACTTGTAAGCTTGACGGGAATGACTTGTGTTGAATATCCAACATAGGTGATTCGCAATTTGTATTCACCTTTTTTCAAGCGATCGATCGCAAACTTTCCTTCTGCATTTGTTCTTGCTCCGAACTGCGTATTCTCAACTCGAATATTGGCACCATAGAGAGGAATTGCATCGAGCGAATCCAAGATGGTTCCACGAATTGTTCCTGCTTGAAGTTGCATGACCGAACATGCGCATGAGACAATGAGAATTATGAAATGCTTCATTAGAATGGCTGTGGAGGACGATTGCGAAAATCTACTTTAATGACAATTGAAACCGTATCGCCTGAATTGATAGTGATTGGAATTGGTGCAAAATCAGATGTATTAGAATAGACACCAATGATTGTTTGGTCATTCAAATCAATTGAGGTCTGCTGCGCAATGGCAAAATACTTCAATGTTGTGGGAGTATTTTCAATCGGAATTTCAAATGTTGAAGAATCTACAAAGATTGGAAGCGATGTAAATCCGGAAATCACGGCTCTTCCATTCAGTAATTCATTGATAATACCCGCACTATCCGGAAGTGGATATGACAGGAATCCGGCGGCACGAATGGCGACCACACTATCAGGAGCATTAACCCAACCTTGTACTCCACCTTCATAGATGATGGTTCCACGAAGCAAGCCGGGTCCAATTTTCAGATCCGGTTCCGGTGGTACCAATCCTTCTCCGCATGATAAAAGAAAGATAAGTAATACTAATGCCGAGAAAGAAGTAATTCTATGATGCATGTGAGTGTTTCGATAATCGGAGTATAACATAATTGATTTGCTCTTGAGTTTCAGGGGAATCAGAATCAATCTGAAACATACCGTGTATTCTTTTTTCATTCATGAGTTTCAGAGCTTTTTCATTGGATATACGATAATAATCTGCGAGAAAACAGCTAATTACAAGACCAGTTCTACCGAGTCCTTTGGCACAACTCACATAGGTGGTTTTGTGGGATTTGATATTTTCTTGCAAAATGTCAAGAATTTCCTCCAACATATCACTATCTGGCACTGAAAAATCCCTAATTGGATACTGCAAGAGAGAGACATCAGAACATAAACCATTCATTTTTGATGTAATCTGGGGAATATTCACATCATCTCTAAGTGTTATAAAATCTCCAATACCCAATGACATTAACTCATTAACATGACTGTTTTCCATGGGTATTTCCCAAGGACATTCACCCGCAAAGAGTAAGCCTGGAATTACTTCATAAAACTTGGTAGAATCTGTCATCAAAATTGGCTTTATAGTATGCGTGAATTCAAGGGTAAAAATAGTAATTTTGTTACCATGAATCTATCCTTTTACAGAGTGTTTTTCCCCCTTTTCATATTGTTGCTCATTGTATTGATTCCGATCAATGCCGAAGAACAGCAGATAATGCCATTGCCAACTGTTGCTTATGGTAAGATTATTCGTTTTACAGATTTTCCATCGGTTTTTGTGAAATCAAGAACGATAGATGTCTTACTTCCAAGTGGTTATTCGCCCAAAAAGTCTTATCCAGTTCTATATATGCATGATGGACAAATGCTTTTTGATGATACCCGTACTTGGAATCATCAAGAATGGGGTTTGGATGAAGCATTGCTGGAATATGCAGATTCACTGCAACCTTGCATCATAGTTGCCA
Organism: Bacteroidota bacterium; assembly: GCA_041191145.1. Lineage (GTDB taxonomy): Bacteria > Bacteroidota > Ignavibacteria > Kapaibacteriales > UBA961 > UBA961. The sequence continues at coordinate 6,571 of JBEEPK010000069.1, read as the reverse complement.
TTTGGAATGCTGATACTTTGAGAAGATCTGAATACTTCCCTGAAAAGGCATTGCAATTTATTCCTGAAGATATTCGAAAGGAATTCATCAAAACAGAATTATATGGCAAACCACTTGGTGATGAATATCTTTCTTTTCTTACTCAAGAACTGAAACCCTTCATAGAAAAAATGTTTTCTGCTTCCTCTTCTCCTGATCATAATTTTCTCATGGGTTCAAGCATGGGTGGATTAATCTCACTCTATGCATTATGCGAATATCCCGATCAATTTGGTGGTATCGCCGGACTCTCCACTCATTGGCCTGGTTCTTTACTCGTTCAAGATCCATCAATTCCTGAAGCTATCCTTGAATATCTCTCCATGGAATTACCAATATTTATAGCTAGAAAGAAAATCTATCTCGATCATGGAACGCTCGGTTTGGATTCACTCTATATGCCCTATCAAGAGAAAATGAATGCGCTTTGTACATCTGCTGGTTATGATGCATCTCTGTATCAATTCCATCTCGATGAAAATGCAGAGCACAATGAAGAAGCCTGGCGAAACAGATTGCATATTCCACTGAAATTTCTTCTGAAAAAAACTCAATCAGCTGATTAAATTCACTATACAAAAAAACAATGCATATACTCATCATTGGCGGGAGACAATTTCTCGGAAGAGCAATTATTGACATCGCTCTTGAAAAAGGACATCGCGTCACAATCTTTAATAGAGGAAAAACCAATCCTGATTTTCTGCCGGAACATGTCAATATCATCATTGGAGATAGATCAACAGATCTACATTTGCTTGATGAATTACAATTTGATTGCGTGATTGACACTTGTGGATATATCCCCAAAATTGTAGAGCAATCAGCCGTTTATTTTGCAGGGAAAGTACAATCTTATTGTTTTGTCTCAACACTTTCCGTGTATTCTGATTTATCTGTGTCAAATGATGAAGCCGGCGCCCGTGCTCAATGTTCGCCTGATGAACATACCGTCACGGGTGAGAATTATGGTGCAATGAAAGCATTATGCGAAGACATCATTATGCGTCATTTCAGTGATAAAGCCCTTGTTTTGAGACCTGGCTTGATTGTCGGACCGCAAGATCCAACGGACAGATTCACGTATTGGCCCGTGCGATGTGGCATGAAACATAGCGTGAATGGCATCATGCTGGCACCCGGAAATCCCAATACCAATGCCTGGGAATTTATAGATGTACGAGATTTGGCTGACTTTACCGTAATGGCATTGGAAAAAGAATTGAATGGTCCATATAATCTGACGGGTCCTAGGCGTTTTGTGGAAGACATCTTGACTGAATCCATGGCATGCTATGATCACACCCTTGAAATTCGATGGGTTTCAGATGAAGAATTGCTGAGCAAAGGTGCTATTCCTTGGAATGATCTGCCATTGTGGATTCCGGAAACCATACCAAGTTTGAAAGGATTCCATGATACTAATTGCACGAGAGCTATCGAAGCCGGTTTATTGATTAGGACTCTTTCGGAAACAATTACAGATACTCTTGAGTGGATCTATCAAAATCCTGATAGATTGCCACTAAAAGCAGGACCTAATGAAGAAGAGGAAGCGCGGCTTTTGGGATTATGATCAATCTTTTTTCTTGAAGGTCATAGAAGCTGAGTTAATGCAATATCTAAGACCGGTGGGTTTCGGTCCATCATCAAAAACATGTCCGAGATGAGCATCACATTGAGAGCAAGTTACTTCATATGTTGTAAATGCATATCGTTTATCTTCAATTTCCGTCACGGCTTTTGTGTCCGCAGGTTGATAGAATGAAGGCCAACCGGTGCCTGAGTCAAATTTGGTTTCCGATGAGAAAAGCAATTGATTGCAAGCTTTGCAATGATATTCACCCGGTTCGGAATTATACAGCAATTCACCCGTGAATGGCACTTCCGTTCCCTTCTTTCGAATGATGCAATAATCTTCATAGGATAGTTCTTCTTTCCAAGCGGAATCACTTTTCTTGATTTTAACGGTTTGTTCGGCATTCTTGGGAACTTTGACTTGGTCCTGAGCATTGCATCCAATGGTCATCAATTGACATATCAATATCAACATGAATTGTTTCATGAGTTTCACTTAAGGGTTTTACATGAGCAACAAAGACAGCGAAATACAAAAAAAAGTTCCGAAAAACTCATCGGAATTACAATATGACCAACTCACATGGTCATGTCCTGAACACATTTTCACCTTCAAATCCACGAAAGAACTTTCTCCATTGAAAGGAATTGTGGGACAAGATCGTGCAATCGAGGCTATAACTCTTGGAGCAGAGTTACAATCCTATGGGTATAATGTATTTGTGTCAGGGGTAAGTGGCACTGGAAGACTGACCACTGTAAAACATATTCTTGATCAAGTGAGTGTTACAAGACCCATTCTCTTTGACTATTGTTTTGTCCATAACTTCCTTTTTCCGGATAATCCCACGCTTTTAAAATTTCCAAAGGGTCAAGGAAAATCATTCGCAAAGGCAATTGATGATGTGATGATATTTCTCAAAAGAAGAATTCCGCAACTTTTTGAGGAAGACTCATTTCAGAAACCACGCAATGAGTTAATCGCAGGATATCGATCAACCGAACAAACACTCATCATTGATTTCAATGAAAAGATCAAACCACTTGGTTTCATGCTTGGTCAAGTAGAAAATGAACTTGGACTCATGGAATTTGATGTATTGGTCGAAGTGAATAAGAAAGGATATAAAGTTTCAGATCTTGATTCACTTGTCAAATCCAAAAAGCTAACAAAGAAAAAAGCTGAAGAACTTTTGGCCAAGTATCATGTTCATCGTACTGAATTGGAAAATTTAAGTCGTGCCAGCATGAAAATCATGCAGGAATTCAGAGAAAAAATCAATGAATATGACAAATCGCATGTAGCAGGCATCATCAAAGGTGCTTTAGAATATATCCGAGAAAATTTTACGAATGAACTTGTCAATACTTATATAAATACATTCGAACAAGATTTGCTTGACAATTTGGCAATCTTTTTACCCGGAACAGGAAATGAGGAAGATGACACTGAAAAGCCTTCGGCTGAAGACATAAAAGCCAAATTCGGTCAATATAGCGTGAATGTAATTCTCGACAATTCAATGTCTGAAACCGCGCCGGTCATTGTGGAAACAACACCTTCATTTACAAATCTATTTGGAAGCATTGAAAAAGTTTTTGACAATCGAGGTTTTTGGAAAACTGATTTCACGCAAATCAAATCAGGATCTCTTCTAAAAGCCGATCAAGGTTATTTGATTGTCAATGCAATGGATATCCTCACAGAAGATGGAGTATGGCCTGCACTCAAAAGACTTCTTCTCTATGGGAAACTTGAAATTCAATCAGCAGACAGCTATTTTCAAATCTCGCAAACACTTCTGAAACCTGAAGCGATTGATTTGAATGTAAAAGTCATCATGATCGGTGATGCTGATATCTACCATAGTTTTTACTTCGGTGAGGAAGACTTCAAGAAGATATTCAAAGTCAATGCTGAATTTGATTATGAAGCTCCTCGAACAGGTGAAATGCTTCATAATTATGCGCATTTCATTCACCAACTTGTCGAGCAGGAGCATTTGATTCACTTCACTCCATCGGGAGTTTCTGCCATCATTGAATGGGGTGTTCGACATACCAGCACTCGCCAAAAGATTACCATGCAATTCAGTGATGTAGCTGATCTGATTCGTGAATCGAGTTATTATGCACGGAAAGACGGTTCGGCTTTAGTTGAAAGAGTACAAGTTGAAAAGGCCATAAAGGCACGAAGAAGACGCAATGACATTCTTGATGAAAAAATCAAAGAACAGATCATTAAGGGAACACTCATGATTGAGTGTAAAGGTGAACGCATAGGGCAAATCAATGGACTTACTGTCTATGATACAGGTTTAGTTTCTTTCGGAAAACCGGCTCGCATAACGGCAAGTGTTGGAATTGGTACCTCGGGAATCATCAATATTGAAAGAGAATCAGACATGAGTGGAAATATCCATGATAAGGGTGTGATGATTCTTTCCGGATTTTTGCGCGAACGATTTGCACAAACATCACCAATCACAATGTCTGCCTCAATTGCATTCGAACAAAGTTATGATGGCATCGATGGCGACAGTGCAACTGCTGCTGAAGTGATTGCACTCATTAGTGCATTGACAAAGATTCCAATCAAGCAAACAATTGCAATAACCGGCTCGATGAATCAAAAAGGTGATATTCAGGCAGTTGGAGGGGTGAATGAGAAAGTGATGGGATTTTTCGAATTATGTCAAGAGCAAGGTTTGACAGGCAAACAAGGCGTGATCATTCCTGCGCAGAATATTCATGATCTTATGCTTGATCCGGAAATCATCAAAGCAGTTGAAAGAAAAACATTTCACATTTATGCAATATCACATATTGAAGAAGCGGTTGAGCTCATGATGGATACAATAGTCGGCGCAAGAGATGCTGAAGGAAACTATAAAAGCGGTGTATTCGGTAAGGCTCATTCAATCCTTCAAGATTATACAAAACATACTTCGCAATTACAGAAAACACTATAAAAAATAAGCCCGCTAATAGCGGGCTTATTTCATTTCATCTGTTTATATCGGGTTCGATATTTCTTTGCAAGATCCGTATGTCGATTGTCAAGATCTACTTTCTTTCCTTGCACAAAAGCATGTTCCAATTTATTTGTCATGGCATCAAGTGCATTGCCGGTTGAGACGAAAAGTGTTGCATCTTTCCCAACTTCCAAAGAACCAACTCTGTCTGATATACCCAACATGGAAGCTGGATTGATTGTCAAACCTCGAAGTGCGGCTTCTTCACTTAATCCAAATGCAACTGCAGTACCTGCATTGAACGGTAGATTTCGCTGCTGCCAAAATGATGATTCTGAGAATGCCCAATTGATACCTGCACTTTCCAAAATGGAAGGCAATGCGAATGGTTCATCATAGGCTGCTTCATCATTGCGTGGTAAAGAGTGAGTGCGTGGAATAATGACCGGAACTCTTGCCAATTGCAATTCTTCCAAACACAAATGCGCTTCTGATGCACCGGCTATCACAGCATTAAGCTTATATTCTGAAATGATTTCAAGAGCGGCTAGAATTTGTTCTTTCTTGCTTGCTGAAAACATCACCTTCATTTGCTTTTCAAAGACTGGACGCATTGCTTCCATGCGAATATCTTGAGCATTCTCTGCCAATCCATTTCTTGCAGCAAGGGAATACATTTTTGCTTTGATAAAATACTCTTTCAATTCACGAAGATTATTCTCAGCGTCTTTCAATTGCTCATCCGCACTTTTTGAAATCCAAGGTGCATTATAAACACCCATATATGGAATATTCACTATCAATGCGGCTGTCTGATTCAAAGCAATATCTTCTTTTGTCCAACCATCTAATTGCATAATCGAACTCTTACCTGAAATGCTTCCACCTTCCGGAACAACATGAGCAATGAGAACGCCATTATGTCTGACTGTTGGAATGATTTCACTATCGGGATTATATGCAACAGCTGACTTTGCATTCGGATTATATGCACCGGATTCCGCATTGTCACGAGTTGCTCGCACAGATTCGATCTCAACCAAACCCAATGTTGTCTCCGGAGCAATGAAACCGGGATAGATTGACTTTCCTGTGCAATCAATTACTTCCGCATTTGATGGGATGTCTATGTTTTTTCCAATGGCGGTAATTTTCCCTTTGTCAAAGATGATAGTGGCACCATCAAGTGTTCCTTGAGCGATGGTGTGAATCTTTGCATTTTTCAATACAATCGTCTGCTTTTGCGGAGCTCCGGGAATCTTATCATGAGCTTGCATGATTGTGATTCCTGCAAAAAGTGCGATGACTGATCTCGTGAATTTCATTGAAAACCTATATGTGTTTTTGAAAACTAAAACATGGAAAGGTCTATAAAGTGAGATGCCCTTTGACGTCACCACTCGTCAAAGGGCACTCCCCTTCCCACCTTTTCACCACCACAACAAATGAGAATCTCAACGAGTGAGTTCTCGCGGGCAAATATAACATGCGACCCTATTCGATGCAAGGATAAAAATGATAATGCAAGTCTTTTCTTCATGATGTGGAAAAGTCAAAATTATCTTTGAGAGTTATTGGTAGTTTCAAAAAAAAAACTGATATTTGTGCTCCCTTTTCGACGGGGTGTAGCGCAGTCCGGTTAGCGCACCTGCTTTGGGAGCAGGGGGTCGTGAGTTCGAATCCCACCACCCCGACGAACTTTAAATACCGCCTATGGCGGTATTTTTTTATGTCCTATGCTGAACTATGACGGGATTTTCAGCATCTATCTCATTCACTTCCCTTTTGAGCACTGAAATCTGTCTTACATTGAGAGGTGTTTTCTTCGTGGTAAGATCAATCAGTGATGCAATCCCTATAAGCCTTGCGTCTTGTGTGAGTATTTCTCTTCCGATTGATTTGTATGGTGTGATATCATCCATGAGAATATCATCAACTATGACTGCTCTATCTCCCGAATGAATGGCGAGATTTGGATA
>JBEEPK010000068.1:0-10611 GCA_041191145.1 Bacteroidota bacterium | reverse complement strand
ACAGCAATCTTGACCATCAGTCAAACACAATTTGCCGATAGTGGCATCTATCATTGCGTGCTCACCAATTCTTGCGGAACTGTAGAGTCAGATCCAATCAAAGTATCTGTCATTCAACCTCCTGCAGGACCCAAACTCACACTCTCTGTCAATGCCATTGACTTCGGCTGTATTGATAGAAACACGGTGAAGGATACAACCCTCACTGCTTTGATCAAGAATGATGGTGAAACACAATTGACTGTTTCTTCCATCACCATCAATGGTTCGCAGAAAACCAATTTTAGCATCATTGAAGGGGCAGGCTCATTCAATCTTGATGCAGGTGCAACAAGAACAGTAAAGTTACAATTCAAGCCGGAAGACAAAAAATACAATACTGCGGAATTGGTCATTGCCAGCAATTCAACTGTTGGTGCAGAGACATTGCTTCCATTATCGGGCACTTCATGCTTTGAGGAAGTACTCACTTCCAGCTATGAATATGGTTCAATAGAGAATGGTTCAACAGGAAAGGATACGATCATCCATGTGATCAATTCCGGTACAAAAGCAATGAGAGTTGATTCAGTGACTGTTTCCGGTTCATCATTTACAATTGTAAATCCTGCAACTTTACCTTTGACAGTTAATGCAAGCGATACAATGTCAATCACGGTGAAATTCAATAATGCAAATGCAGGAACATATAGTGAGACTTTGAATGTGAAAACAGGAGTAGGAATGTATGCATATACATTAACCGGAACAGTAAAGCAACCAAGTGGCATCATTGAATTGGGCGAAGAAAGAGGATTTGCGGTGTATCCGAACTTGGGAATACGGTTGGAGTTTTGAATTCCACTGACATCACTCCCGGATCATCACTAAACATACAAGTGAATGCACTTCCACAAGGAGCATATTATTTGATGATCACTGAAAGAAATGAACAGACATCTGTCATCCCTTTCTTGATCGTGAGATAAGAAAAAAAGGTAAAATTTAGACAAAAAAATCCCCGACAGATTTTTGTCGGGGATTATTTTATGGCTTGTACACCATGAAGTGAAAGGGGGTTTGAACTCTTTGTCCTTGCAGATTATAACATGCTATTGCTAAAATATCTGCTCCCGCCTGGTTTGTGGTGATAAAGATGGGATCACTAGAATTCACTGCATTTGCTATCGTGATAAATCCAGCAGTTGAATATGTTTCATTATGAATTGTAATGAAATATTGTTTTGTGCTCACATCCCAAAAACATGAAAAATTTCCGGTTCCTGACAATGCAGCACCATTAGTTTGAACAGATCCATAAGCTACCGGAGCAATCCTTTTTTGTGATGAAGAAGTTGGTGATTGATATTCCCGCATGATATCTCCACCTACTACTGCAACATGACCTTCGAAATACCCTGCATAGCTTGTTTTCTTGGCATTCACGGGCGCTTTACCACGAATCGCAATAGCTGAGTCACCAGCTACGACTGCATCCACACCATACTGAAGTCCTACCGTTGAACTTGTGCGAGCTTGAACGGCAATTGCATTTCTTCCCTCTACTACGGATTTCACACCAATGCCTTGGACTGAGCTATTTGAAGTAAAAGCGGAAATTGCAGGTCCGCTTTGACTTGTGCCATATACTCCGGCTCCTTGTCCGGCATGCATTCCAAAAACACCATAACCCTTTTCATTCTTGGAATTATTTAATCCTTTGATTCCCGCTGAAAAAATTCCCGGATTTAATTGATCAATGGATCCAAGAACTCCACTTGCATTGGAATCTAGAGAAGTTGTTGCACCGAATACTCCGGCTTGACTTCCCGTAGTAGCTGTATGAATTCCATAGACTCCATTCGAAAGCGCAGAAATTCCACGCAATCCAATTCCTTGTTGGGAGATTCCTTCCACTCCGATTCCGGCTCCTTTATGTTTTCCAATCACACCTGTTCCACGATTACCCGTGAGTGGTATCTCTCCATAAATTGCTGAAGTAGCTACCCCCAATTGTGTTGCTGACATAGAAGCATAAATTGCATTGGCAGAGTCCAACATTGAAGCAGATTCTGCATATAGTGCAGGATTTGCACTTACATCTCCAAGATGCTTTGCAATGATTCCAATGCTGTCTGAACTCATTCCAACAATACCAATACCTGAATTGGAAGATCCAACGATTGCATTCCCTGTTCCTGAATGAGTACCAAATACTCCAATCCCATTTGAACCTACACTTTGCACATTACCCCGAATAGCAGAAGATGATTTTCCAACTGCAGTGGCTGTGAGATTACCAAAGATACCGGAAATCGAATCTGCACCTGACTGGTTAGTTACAAGTATGCCTGATGTTCTAGATGTATTCGTATTCGTCATCGTAACCTCTATACCATGCTTCTTCGCATTTGATTCAACTCGCATTGCAGAACCAGTTCCATTAGCATTATTCAGAGAGAAGAAACCAGCTGACCCATTTCCTTTTGCAAAACCAGCAATAGCTGCACCTGTTCCATTATTCTCTCCAATGAGTGCATGTTGAGTTCCTGGATTAGTTTCAATCACAAATCTTCCGGCAGGTCCATTCCTCGTATTTCTGATATTGAACAATGTATCAGTGAATGCTCCGGATTGCTTGTAAGGAAGAGCCAAAGCAAGTGCAGGTGCATCAACCCAAACAAGAGTTTTCTTTACTGCATCATAAGACAAATATTGTTTATCCGCTGGACTCTTCGGAACAAGGAACCTATCATAATCAAGTGTATTTGCCTCAATCTTGCTTCCATCAACCGCACCTTGAGGAATGACTAGATACACATCACTTCCAACTCGATTTGCTCTGATGGAACCATCACCGATAATAGATGTAACAATTGGCATCCAATCAACTTTCTTACCATTGGAAACCATTGCTTCTCCATCATCTGATCCACTTGCATTTATATCATCAACAAACACAGATTCATTTGTAACTCCTAATGCTCGTATTGAATATGGAGTAGTGGTAAATGGAATTTTCTTTGATTCTACACCATCAATAGTAATACTCATGAAATATTGTTTTTCAAAGCTCACATTGATTGGCTTTGATGAGCCGATAACAACAGTATAGTAACCTTTATCTACATTGACATCTTGTATTTCTTGATACACCCATTGATTTGATAAAGTATCTTCATAAAAGTTAAATGTCATTCTAACGATAGCATTGATAGGTGCCCCTTGATTATCAAATAAATGCCCCTGATATGTTAATTCTTTGGGAATCTGCCCTATTAGATTGGAGATTGTTATTGGAAATAACAAACCAAAGATTACAAGTAGCTGTATAAATCCACGCATAAGACTACCTCAGATATAAAAAAACCCGAATCGTAAGACTCGGGTTTAAAACTAAGCAATTTATCAATTATCTTTTGTAAATCGCGAAAGAGAAAGCTGACTGACCAGGTATAAAGTTACCTGCTGAGAATGTCCATGTTGAAACAGTCAAACTTGTTCCACTGCTTCCTACAACTGTCATGAGTGGAGTTCCACCACCAACAACTGTATTATATGGAGTTACAACTACAGAGTAATTGTTCAAATTGAAATTCTCATTCGCAATAGTAATTGTGTATACACCTGCATTATAGCTTACAGATGTAATGTTAGGTGTTGTACCTGAAATATTGATAGTACCTTGTGATGAGATATTACCATAAGCTACTGGCAATGCATTAGCTTGTTGTACACCTGCATATACTCTGGACAAATTACCACCAATTGTAAGATTACCATTGATTGTTGTTTGTGTCAAAGCATTACCAATATTTGTTGACTCAACACCATTTGTATTGATGTTTGTAGGTCCATTCACAGAAACTGAAGAACCAGTAACTGAAACTGTATTTGTTGGATTACCAATTGCCGTAGAAACGCCAGTACCAATAGTATTGATTGTTGTACCACCGTTAACTGCAAGAGCTGCAGGACCATTTGAGTTAGAAACTGACATTCCACCTGTCGCAGCTACTGTTGCACGAGCATCAATCAATCCTAGTGCTTCTACTTTACCAGTAAATCTTGCTGCTACACCATTTGCGCCAGCTTCTGCTGAAAGAGATACACCAGTACCTGTACCTGTTACTCTCAAAGTGTGACCAGTACCTGTATTGTTCATCCAAAATACTGACTCATTATTACCTGCATTTTCTACTGTTCTTGAAGCAATAAATGGAGTGCTGATTTTATTTGCTGTGATGGCATTATCAGCGATTTTGTTTACAGCAATGCTATTGTCTGCAAGTTTTGCTGAAGTTACTGCGCCATTTGCCAATTTGTCTGTGATTACAGCAAGATCGGAAATACGATCTGTCTTCACTGCACCAACTGCGATTTTTGGATGTGGGTATTCACCGGTAAGATCACCGGAAGCCATACCATAAAGAACTAATGCGCTAGGATCAATCTTTTCTCTTGTGATTGCACGGTCTGCAATAGCAGCTGTTGTAACAGCTCCAACACCCAAAGTTGGGTTTGGATATGTACCTGCAAGTACTCCACCTGCAGGACCGCTTGGAACTGCCGCATCAGCAACAACAGCATGAGCTGCTTTAGTTGCGAAAGAAGCTGTGTCAGCTTTTTCAGTCATGATTGCTTTGAATGCATAAGGTGAAGTTGTCAATTGCATTCTTGGTGCTTCTTTGCCACCATCTGGTGTGACTGACATCCAATATGGTTTGTCAAATGCCAAATTCAAAGCATTCTTCTCACCAATCAATGCAAGATAGTTTCCTTTTGTCACAGGTACTGCAAAGTACTCTTCAAACAACATATTTCCGCCTGATTGTGCATCATAGATACGGAAAGTCATATTATACATGCCATCTGCCAAAGGCTGATTATTGGCATCAAGCAAAACACCTTGCATAGACAAGATTTTTGGAATTTGAGCTGATGCTGAGCTAGGAAGCATAAGCACTGCTGCAAGTGTGAGAACTAAGAATAAGTTCTTCATGAAAAACCTCAATAACTACTATTGAAAAAGAAATTAATGTACAATTACAAAATCAAATCAGGCTTGGCATCCATCTAACTTTAAGTAAAATAATGCCAACTTTGCCGTAAAAATAAGAAAAAACTAAGATATGAAAGCAAAGTTTTTTTGAAAACTATTGATGACGCATATACTTAGTTACAATGAGAGGCTATTCAGATGTTTTTTTTCTAGCTTCCTTCAGGAGTTCTCTATTTTTCAGTCTCTGCTCTCTTCTAATTCCGGCTTCTTCAAATCTTCTCGAATCTTCATTATTACAAGGTGTAATTGGCGGAACTTGTAAAGGTTTGCCATATTGATCGATAGCCACAAATGTCAGATATGCACTAGATGTATGCACTTGCACTCCATGAAGGGGGTCTTCCCGGAATACCTTCACTCCAATTTCCATAGATGTAGAGAAGGCGCGATTGACACTTGCAAGGACTCGGACAACATGCCCAAGTTTGATAGGCTCGAAAAAGTTAATAACATCCACTGATGCGGTCACGCAAACTTTGCCGGAATGTCGCATGGCGGCCAAAGCAGCTGCAATGTCAATCCAATGCATCAAGCGACCTCCAAGTAAATTACCCAATTGATTTGTATCATTGGGCAAAACAAGATTTGTCATCTCAACAATTGATTCAGATGGATTTCTTCCCTTTATTTCGCCATTTTTCTGCATGATTTACTCCTTTTTAAGGGATGGATTTTTCTGCAACCTCAACTGTCGACTGTAATTTACCATTGGTAAATCTTTTTCTGTACAATTCAATCATTGACTTTGCATCATCATATCTTCTGAGTGCAATCAGTGATTCAATTTTACCGGCAAATGCGGTTTCATAATGCTCAGTATCAGGATAATCATCAATGATGACATCATAGTAAATCAATGCAGACCTATTGGAATATAGATTTCTATACAGTTCTGCGGTTATCAACTCTCTTTCGGCAAGCCTATTACGAAGTTCATTGATGCGCTTTCCGGCCTCTTCATATAAAGAGTCTGATGGATAGATTGCCTGAAACTCCGAGAAGCTTGATATTGCCTTCTTGGTATAATCTTGATCTCTGTCTGCGGGAGGAGCCAATTCATAATAACACATACCCGTTTTGAACAATGCCGATTTATTCAATGAGCTGGTTGGGTAACTTCTTCGAACCATGCCATAATTGAATGCTGCCATGACATACTCTTTGCGAGCGAAACTAATCTCACCAAGGTAGTATTGAGCATCATCTGCATATTGCGTTGTTGGAAATTGCAAACGGATTACATCGAATAGTCTTTGAGCTTCGAAAAAATCTTCACCCTTAAATGCTTCAATACCCGCAGTATATGCAGTTTCTGCATCCTTGATCTCTCCGGTTTGCTTTACTCCGGAACAAGAAAGTAGCATTGTAGTAATCACCAAGTACACAAGAGGAACTGTATTCCTTAGCGACACAATAAAAAGGCAATATTGAATATTGAGTTTCATATAGCAAAATTAGACTATTTCTCACTAATGGCGTATTTTACAACAAAATTCACATTCAGATATATATGATTATCACTGACAGTGCAATCATTCTGCATGGAAGAAAATTTAGCGACACGAGCAAAATTCTTCATGCTTATACAAAAGAGCATGGAAAAATTTCATTGATTGCCAAAGGGGTTCGAAGTGCAAAGAATGCCATGGGAAGCGCAATAGAAGCATTGCGTTGCAGCTCAATAACTTGGTATAAGTATCCAAATAAAGACCTACATCTCTTAAAATCTGCTGAAATTGCCATTCCACTTCATTATATCACATCTGATTATGAAATACTGATGTCCGCAATGGGTATTGTCGAGATATTATCGCTAACACAAGAGGTCGAAGAGGCAAATCCACTAATATTTGATATTTCAATAAAAGCATTGCATGCTCTGAATAATAAGCAATGTCCTCATTCACCGTATATCATAACATTGCTTTTTCTCTTGAAATTAGCCAAAGCGATGGGTTTCGGAATGCATTTGAAGTCTTGTCCGATAACTGGTGAAATCATTGATATACAGCAAGAACAAATTCTCTTTTCTTTTATGCATGGTGCTTGTGTAAGTGATGCTGTAAATCTATCTGATAGAGATTGCATCTTGTTGAATTCATCGGCAGTCGGTATCTTGCAAGCAATGGATGACTGCTCATTTGAGCATGTTTCCATTCAATGTTCACTTCAGGATCAAATTGTTTTGATTGATCTCTTTCAGCGGTATTTTTCATTACACAGCCATAAATCGTATCGCTGGAATACATATCCCCCGGGGATTTCCACTCAATGATGCTCTATGATTACTGATATTATTCTAACATTGTTTCTTGTATTCCTGAATGGCTTCTTTGTTGCCGCGGAATTTGCAATCGTAAAAGTTCGGCTTTCTCAGATTGAAATACGATTGCGTTCAGGAAGTTTTCTTGCAAAAATTGCAAAGAATATTGTTGAACATTTAGATGCATATCTTTCAGCTACACAATTGGGGATCACTCTCGCAAGTCTTGCACTAGGGTGGATAGGTGAAAGTGTAGTCTCAGATCTTGTAATTTCCGCAATGTCATACATGGGATATAATCCCAATCCTGAATTGGCACATAGCATTGCTCTTCCGATTGCTTTCATCATCATCACATTTCTCCATATCGTACTTGGCGAGCTTGCCCCAAAATCGCTTGCGATTCAAAGATCTGAGGCAGTGGCATTGGGTGTATCTATTCCACTGAAGGCATTTTATCTTTTATTTCGACCATTTATCTGGGCGCTTAACAGTGTTGCAAATCTCTTGCTTTCATTGATCGGCATTGAGTCTGCTAAAGAGCAAGATTTACATAGCGCAGAAGAATTGCGTTATCTCTTTGAAGAGAGTTCAAAAAGTGGCATGATTGAAATGAATGAGCAAGAGATGATTGAGAATGTATTTGTGTTTCAAGAAACAACCGCATCAGAAATCATGATCCCTAGAGGAAAGATCATTGGACTTGAAATACACATGACGAGAGATTCGATTGTTGAAACCGTGATTGAACAAGGCTATTCTCGTATGCCGGTGTATCAAGAGACTTTCGACAATATCATCGGCATAGTGTATGCAAAAGATATTCTCACCATGATGTCCTTCAGTGATTTGATCATTTTGCAGGACATTGTCAGACCGGTCACATTCATCCAAGAATCAGACAAGATTCATTCTCTTCTCACAAAGATGCAAAAGCAGAAATTTCACATGGCTGTTGTACTGGATGAATTCGGCGGAACTTCGGGTTTGGTAACCCTGGAAGACATCATGGAAGAACTTGTTGGTGATATTCAAGATGAATATGATGAAGAAAAACCTATTGTGGAATCGAAAAATCCGGAAGAATGGACCATCTCCGCAGATGCTTCGATTGCTGATGTAAATGAATTTCTCCCCTATCCATTCCCCGAATCAGACGAATATCAAACCGTTGGTGGAATGATCAATCACATTTCCGGAAGAATTCCCGGACGGTACTCGCGTGTCAATCTACCCCCGATATATATTTGCTTTATTGATCAATCGAATAGTCGTAAAGTTGAATCGGTGACATTGAAAGTTGATAAAGATAAACTGTATGCCACTAAAGATTGATCATGTTCTTTCGCAGAAAAACATTAGATGATCATTCTCATGTCTTGTTAGAATAATCACTCCATGATACTCTGAATTTTCTGCAAATTTGATTTGCTTTCGTAGTGTGTCGGGCTCAATTGGAAAACCTCGTTTCTTGATTTCCGTTAATCTATTCCACTTGAATTCATTGATGCATTCTTGCAATCTTCGCCGAGAATACTTCTCTTGATGTAGAATCCTAAAATGCGCAAACCAATCCGCATCATGCTTGCGATTGCTCATTCCATATGCAATGGAGCTATCAATCACGGCAATGTCATTCTCTACATACATTGATGTGAGATCACCTCGAATGAGTGCGGAATGAGGTTCCAATAAATATGCATTAGACTGAGCTGTTTTGATATCAACGAGTTGTGGCAATTTCCCTTTTGCTTCCGGAATGAATGTTTTTTGTTTATCAATCAATGTGACTGTTCCATCAATCACATCCATATTAAACCACAATATCTGTTCTCGACATTCCCTTCCAAATCCAAGAAATTCTCTTGCGAATTCACCCTCGATTCTTTCACCGGGTGCTATTTTGATTCCACCTCTCTTGGCTTGTCCAGCCATGTCAATCAATTGATGTAGATTCGGAGAATATATACCGGTCAGTGTTTTTCTTTCTATCCCCGATTTACGACGTGATGGATCTGCCCAAAATATATCAGTTGAAGTAATTTCTGCTTCCGAACCATCAATACAAATTGGGTTAATTTCCTGACCATGTTGCATACAATTCATCTTTGCAAGTGAAGCAATGAACTCATCCAATTCATGAGTAATCACTTGATTTGCACCATTCATGATTGCAGAGAAAGCATGCATTCCTGATCCCGTACAAATTTCCAGGAATCTGTGATTTCTGCAATCAAGTCGATTGATGACATGATTAGCAAATGCCGGCTCACTACTTTGCATCAATGTTTGCTCGGTAAAATACCAAGGCATTATGGATGCATATTCAGATATCGTTTGTGCACGATGGGTGGACAAAGTAATATCCAAAATTTTGGATATTAGCTCATGATTGAATTGTGGAAATTTTAATCTGGTCTGTTGAATGATATTCGGGGTGATTTTGTACTCTGTGGATACAAGTGCATCCTGAACAGCGTTTATGATTGCAGGGAAATGCGATGTAAACAAATCACAGAAATTCATGTAGTCAATTAGAAGGAGAGTTCCAGAACAACAGGACAGTGATCCGATCCATGCTGATCAGGCTGATGATATGCATTTACTACATTGGGAACCAAGTCTTGAGTCACCCAATGATAATCAATACGCCAGCCAATATTTCTATCGCGTGATCTTGTCTTCACATCCCACCATGTATAATGCTCTGGCTCTTGATTGAATAATCGGAATGTATCAACATAACCGAGTTCTTGAATATGATCAAGCTTCACTCTTTCAACATCCATGAAACCTGAAGTCTTTTTATTTTCATTGGGCCTTGCCAAATCTATCGGATGATGTGCGGTATTATAATCTCCACAGATGATGAGCTTTTTACCTTGAGCTCGGAGACCTTCGCAATATTCAAAGAATGCATCATAAAAATCCAACTTATACAGCAATCTCTCATCACGCGCACCACCATTCGGAAAATACACATTAAGCAATGTAAAATATTCGAAGTCAGTCTGCATCACTCTGCCTTCTTGATCAAATCGCTCAATGTCAATATTACGGTTCACATGAATGGGTTCTGTTTTGGTGAAAGTTGCCACACCACTATATCCGCCTCTGACAGAACAAGAATGATAATAATCTCTATATCCCGGCGGTGGCCATACATCTGTTGGAACCTGCTCTCTTTCCGCTTTGGTCTCTTGAACGCAGAAGATATCGGGTTGTTCATTGATTACATAATCAGCCAATCCCTTTTTTATGGAGGCACGAATACCATTGACATTCCAGCTGATGATTTTTATCATTC
>JBEEPK010000067.1:0-19210 GCA_041191145.1 Bacteroidota bacterium | reverse complement strand
CAGTGGTGGAATATATGTGCCGGGCTTAACAAAAAGAGCAATCAATCCTTGAAAGAGAAGCATATCACCAAAATACATTCCCCAGTCCGGATACATGATCCCTAATTCTTTGTACTCAGGATGAATTGCATATAGAAAATCAATTGGAGGAAGATTCAATAAACCAAAAATGAAAATCCCTAAGCATACAATGAAGCCCGCAAGTGGACCACTAGCTCCGATGTCAAACAAGGCTTTTCTATTTGGAATGATTGAACGGGTTTTTATGTATGCACCCAATGTTCCGAAGATTGATACAAATGGTATGGGAAGCGGAATGAAAAAGGGCAGACTTGCATCAACTTTGTGAAGTCTTGCGGCGATATAATGTCCGAATTCATGTGTCAAGAGAAATGTCATCAACAAAGAGGCATATGTCCATCCATATATCCAATTTGTTATCTCGATCGGATTTTTCCCGGCCCATGCCGAACCTGCCATCATGGTTGAAGCGAAAGTCAGAATAAACAAAAGAACATGTACAAACAATGATGATTTCTTTTGTCCTGCGCTTTCGCTGAGAATGGATGTAAATTTTTTTTCTTCGGAAGAAGTATTCATATCAATGGGTTTCTGCCTTGCGGGCTCGAATCATTAAATCGGTGATTGCCTGCGCCGGATCTTTTTGGTGAAAAAGAATGAGATACATTTGCTCGACTATAGGCATGTCAACATGATGTTTTTGACTAAGTTCCCAAGCAGATTCGGCAGTGGTTACGCCTTCTGCAATCATGGACATTTCTTCCAAGATCAGAGAAAGATTTTTTCCTTTAGCGATTTCCTCACCAACATGCCTGTTTCTGCTATGTCTACTGGAACAAGTTACATATAAATCCCCAAGGCCGGATAATCCTGCGAATGTTCTAGGATTGGCTCCCATGGCCATTCCAAGGCGAGCGATTTCTTCAAGTCCACGCGTGATCAATGCTGCTTTTGTATTGTCACCAATTGCCAATCCATCTATGATTCCGGCGGCAATAGCTATCACATTTTTCAATGAACCACCAATTTCCGCACCAATTGTGTCTCCGGAAGTATAAACTCTGAAATACTGATTATTAAACAGTGTTTGTACATGATGTGCCAATTCTGGATTTGCGGAAGCAACCATCACAGTGGTTGGAACTTTGCGAATGGTTTCTTCTGCATGACTCGGACCCGAAAGTACGGAATAGTGCATTGCATCACATTGATTCATGTCATGTAGAATGCCCGAAACAGTTAATAATGTACCTCTTTCGATTCCTTTGGAACCATTGATGATGAATTTGTTTTTTAAATCAAATCCATGATCTACTATCACTTGTCTGATGAATTGAGTCGGAACGGAAATGATGATGGTTGAACAATCATTGATGACAGATGCATCTGTTGTGGCAATGATATCACTCGTCAATGTGACATTCGGTAAAAATCTTGCATTGGTATGTCGCTCATTAATTTCATTTGCTATGGTTTCTGAACGAGTCCATAGAATAGGAGCATGCCCATTCTCTGCCAAAATTCCTGCCATAGCCGTTCCCCAGCCACCGGCTCCAATGATGCCAATTGAATGCTTCATATTGATCACCGTATTATTTCTTGCCGAATTTTAGCAATTGGAACTTGCTGAATCTACTCTCATTACCTTGAAATATCCTTGAAATATTTGTGCGATGAGCATAAATGACAATAAGCGAAATGAGAATGGTGAAATAGATGATGATGTGATAACCCGGGATTTCAACGCTGAATATATTGTGTCTGAGAAACATCGTAAGTGGTATGGTGATCGCGGCAATCATTGATCCAAGAGAAATATAGCCGGAAAGCATCACAACCAAGATGAAAAGTCCAAATGCAATGGCAACTTCTGTCGGGGCAATCGCAAGTAAGAATCCACCACCTGTATTGATTCCTTTGCCACCTTTAAATCCGACAAATACAGACCAAATATGTCCTCCAACTGCAAATACACCTGCAATCATCTTCATGACTGTGATATCTTGAAATGGAGTTTGATTAGTAAAGGCCATTTCTCCATTAAAGAGCATATTTACGAGCGTAACTGCAAGTACTCCTTTCAATACATCCAATATCTGAACCAATAATCCCCATTTCCAGCCAAGAATACGCATGGCATTGGTACTACCCATATTGCCACTGCCTTTTGTTCTGATGTCGAAACCAAAAAACATCTTGCTGATAATAACGGCACTTGGAAATGAACCCAAAAGATAACTGCCGAATATGATGAGTATTAATCGTACGATTGGATCCATGACAGAGAGGTTTGTAGATGCTGAAATATGACTTTGATGTGCAAATATAGACAAAAACCATAGCATATCCGTTAATAAGCCCATTGTAAAAACAGCGTGTGCCATGCGTGGCGACACATCAACAAATTGTAAAGGAGAAATGCACCATGAGTGCTGAATTAACGGGTCAATCCACCCGAAAAAGACTTCAAGAGATTGAAAAAGAATTGGCGGATCTCAAAGAGAAAAAAAGTGCCTTGCATCAACGATGGAAAGCCGAGAAAGAGAGTATTTCACGCATTCGAGAACTGAAAGCGGAAATTGAACAATTAAGAAATAAGGCCATCGAACTTGAGCGAAAAGGTGATTTGGCCAAAGTTGCCGAAATCCGATATGGTACTATTCTCCAACTCGAACAGCAAGTTGAGTCTGAAAACAAACATTTGGAAGAATTGCAAGCCACAGGAAAAATGTTGAAGGAAGAAGTGGATGCTGCGGACATTGCTGAAATAGTGGGAAAATGGACAGGAATCCCCGTGCAAAGAATGCTTGAAACCGAACGTACAAAACTGCTTACAATGGAAGACCGCATCCAGCAAAGAGTCATTAGTCAAACCGATGCAATCAAAGCCATTAGTAATGCAATTCGTCGCTCGAGGGCAGGTCTACAAGATTCCAATAGACCAATTGGATCATTCATATTTCTAGGAACAACGGGTATTGGTAAAACAGAAATGGCAAGAGCGCTTGCTGAATTTTTGTTTGATGATGAATCCGCAATGATTCGGATCGACATGAGTGAATATATGGAAAAACATGCCGTTTCGCGTTTAATCGGAGCGCCTCCGGGTTATGTAGGTTATGATGAGGGTGGTCAATTGACCGAAGCTGTAAGACAAAGACCTTATTCAGTTATTCTTCTTGATGAAATCGAAAAAGCTCATACGGAAGTGTTTAATATCTTATTGCAAGTGCTCGATGATGGCCGCCTTACCGATAGTAAAGGTCGCGAAGTGAACTTCAAGAATACCATCATCATCATGACTTCCAATATTGGAACGGAGATACTTCAGGACTCTCTTGCAGAGATCAATGAAGAAAATCGAGAGTCAATATTAATGGAAGCAAGAACCGGAATCATCAATGTGATGAAGCAAAGAATGAGACCTGAATTCTTGAACAGAATTGATGAAATTATCCTCTTTAAACCACTCACGAAATCTGAAGTTCGACAAATCGCAGTCCTTCAAATGAAGAAACTGCAAGATCGGCTTGCAATGGATGAAATCACATTGTCGGTCACTAATGATGCATTCGATACAATTGTTCGATTGGGATATGATGTGCAATATGGTGCAAGACCACTCAAAAGAGCAATTCAGAAATATGTCGCAGATCAATTATCAATGCATATTCTAGCGGGCGATTTCATTTCGGGAGATGCGATTTTGCTTGATGCAGGAGAAATAACTCCATTGGAATTCAAGAAAGTATGATCATTCATTCCAGATGAATTCAAAAAGAAGAGAAGAAACAGAAATCATTATGCCGGCATAGGAAAGCAAAACTATGATAGTGGTTCCGGCTTCAGAAATATCGGCTCCGTGAATTGCCATCGACAATGCTTCAATGCCCAATAATGCGGGGGGAAGTAGTACGGGAAAGGAAAGCACAGGAAATATTGCGCCTTTCCCGTTCGCTTTTGATATGATGGCAGCGATTGCCGTTATAGCTGATGCCATGCACACACTTAAAATGATCACTATGATCCAATACAGCATCATATTGCCGATGATGAGGGAAGGCAAAAAGAAGAGAAAAAGTCCTGCTCCGAGAATGGATAATGACATTGATAATGTTATCGTGAAAAGCAATTTTCCGAAAAACACTTCGATTGGTCGGGAACTTAGTTTGAGTAAAAGGGAGGTGCCACGCTCTTCTTCCATCACAAATGTTCTTGAAAGACCCGTCATGCTTCCAAAAAACAGGACAATCCACAATAATGCAGATGCAATATATTTTTCAATTCTTTCCCCGGCTGTGGTAAATGCAATTGTGGAAATTGTAATGACCATGAACAAAAACAATGCTGACAATGCAATTCTGGATCTGAATTCCATCGCGATTTCTTTACGAAACACTGCTATGCTTTTGTTGAAAGTATTCATGCTTAATCTTCGTGGCTACTGCAATGATCACAACCATGGTCTTTTGAAAACGATTCATCTTCCATCTGCAATGTGATATGCTTCGTATGGAATGTATCTGTCAATGCTTTTCTTGCTTTTTCAAGTAACTGTGTATGCTCATGATTCGGTGCTATGATATGTGCGCTGATGGATATATCACCCGGATTCATTTCCCAAACATGAACATCGTGTACATCATTGATTCCATCAATTCCTCGTAAAATAGATTCTATGTCATTGGAGGAGATTCCTTTCGGAGCACTATCCATGAGTATGATTCCCGCAGACTTGATCAATCTATAAGCACTGCGCAATATAAACACTGAAATCAGAACGGATAGAATTGCATCTATCATTTCCCATCCGGTGAAATGAATGATGAGTCCGCCAATGATCACTGCTACAGAAGAAAGCAAATCCGTAATGACATGTAAATATGCGCTCCTCGTGCTCAAATGATGTGCATCATGCAACATGTATGCACTGATCAAATTTGCAATGAGTCCGATGATGGATGTAATGAGCATAGGCTCTGCATGAATTTCAGCTGTATGGAAGAATACTCTCATGAATGATTCATAGATCAGAAATGCGCACATTCCGAGGAGTATCACCCCATTGACCATCGCGGCCAAAACTTCAATTCTTTTGAATCCGAAAGTAAATCTCTGTAAGCGTTCTTTATTGCCTTTTCCTGATGCATACATTCGCAATGCAATGAAAGCAATAATCAAAGCACCCGCATCGGAGAGCATATGTCCTGCATCGGAAAGCAATGCAAGACTTCCCGAAACATAACTACCGATGACCTGTGCGATAAATATTGTCAGAGTCATGACAATGGCAATCTTCAGGGCACGAGTGTCTTTTATCGTATGATGATGACCATGTGAATGATCATGATGATGTACATGCATAATGTCAATGAAGCCGAAAATGTTCAGCATAAATAGTACAAAAAAGCCCTCATCCATGGGTGAGGGCTTGAATGAAGTTCTGGTAGTTTATGCGAATTGCTGATAATTATTTTCAAACAATCCAACCAAGTGTTTTGCTTTTGCATCATAAGCGGATGCATCAGACCATGTATTCTTTGGATTCAAAATTTCTGTTGGTACATCAGGGCATTCAGTCGGAATATGTAATCCAAAATAGTCTTCGGTCACAAAGTCAACAGCATTCAAAGATCCATTCAATGCTGCTCTGAGAAGTGCGCGGGTATAAGCGATTTTCATGCGTTGACCCACTCCATATTCTCCACCGCTCCAACCTGTATTCACAAGCCAAACTTGAGCTCCATGAGCATTGATTTTGTCACGAAGCAATTCTGCATACACTTTTGGATGATGGACCATGAACGGTGCGCCGAAGCATGTGCTGAATGTTGCGGTTGGTTCTTTAACTCCACGCTCTGTTCCGGCAACTTTTGCGGTATAACCTGATAGGAAATGAAACATTGCCTGCTCAGGAGTGAGTTTTGAAATCGGAGGCATCACGCCAAAGGCATCGCAAGTAAGGAAGAAGATGTTCTTTGGATGACCACCTTTATTGTCCGCTACGATATTATCGATGAATGCACGAGGATATGATGCGCGAGTATTTTCAGTGATTGAATCATCGAAAAGATCAACTTTTCTTGAATCAGAATCCATTGGAACATTCTCGAGAATTGTTCCAAATGTTTTTGTCATATCATAAATGATAGGTTCTGCTTCTTTCGAAAGATTAATCACTTTTGCATAGCAACCACCTTCATAATTGAAAGTACCTGCATCAGACCAACCATGCTCATCATCTCCGATCAATGCGCGTTCAGGGTCGGTTGAAAGAGTTGTTTTACCTGTTCCCGAAAGACCAAAAAACAATGCTGTATCACCATCTGTTCCAATATTGGCTGAGCAGTGCATACTCATCACACCTTGTAATGGCATGAGATAATTCAATGCTGTAAAGATGGATTTTTTGATTTCACCGGCATAATTAGTGCCACCTATCAAAACCATTTTTTGAGCGAAATCCATCAAAATAAAGGTCTCGGATCTTGTGCCATCAATAGCAGGATCAGCTTTGAAATCGGGGCAGTGGAGAATCGTGAAGCCGGGCTCAAAAGAATTCAATTGAGATTCTTCAGCTTGAATGAACATGTTTTGTGCAAAGAGATTATGCCATGCATATTGATTGACCACGCGAACGGGCAATGCATACTTGTCATCAGCGCCAGCAAAGCAATCCAATACATAGACATCGGAACCTTGTAAATAGGCAGTCATGCGTGCTTTCAATGCATTGAATTTTTCTTGAGGAAATGCTTTGTTGACCTTTCCCCACCACACTTTGTCACTGCTGCTTGGTTCTTCAACCAAAAACTTGTCATTTGCACTGCGACCCGTATGAGGAACTGTAATGGCAAGCAATGCACCATGTTCTGTTAATTCTGCTTCTGAATTGCTGATTGCATGTTCGTATAATTCTGCTCTGGAAAGATTGTAAAACACTTCATTCAGATGAACTATACCCTGTGATTGGAGGGAATCTTTGATCTCTTCATTGGTTTTCATGACTGAAATTCTTTGTCCGTGAAACATGTATATCGAGAGGTACGATTCCTTGTGTGATTATTGGCAAGGAATGTCCAAACTTACGGAATTTGCAGACAGGAATTATCAAAAAGGGGAGGAGAAAAGTCATTTGTGGAATAATTGTCAATTCCGAGCAAGAATTGACAATTTATACCCCATTCCATGGATATTCAGGATTTGGATATTTTCATCCGAACGGAGATATTTTCTCAATTTGCCGATATACACATCCATGCTACGACCATTGTGATATGAATCATCTCCCCAAACTTCTCTCAATGCATCTTGCTTTAAAACAGGTTGATTTCTTGATTTTTCAAGTAGTTTGAGAAGTTCGGATTCTTTCGTTGTGAGCAGACGAGCCTCTTGATTGATTGTGAGTGTTCTTCTTTCATAATCAAATGTATAGTTCCCAATATGGATGGGTTCTTTTTGGGAAAATTGTTGTGGCAATCTGCTGGTAAAAGATTCAATCCTATAAATGAGTTCTTCTTCCGAGATATTCGTATCTATAATGTCCATTATTCCGGATTTGAGTATTTCAATCCTCGAATCAACTTCCTTTGAAGATGTTGAAATAATGATATTTGATGCCAAGAGTGTGGATTGGATGGTTGAAACAAAAGCTGTGCTGAGATGTGATGTCATCCATATGACCAAATCAAATGGATATGTAATGGGAAGTAAAGAAAGGATGTCACGTTCAGTTATGGAAGATATAGTCCATTCATGGGGATTCAAAGCGGGTAATACCACATCTTTTGAATCTTTTTCAAATATGAATAGAATGTGCTTCATTGAATCTTCAAGTTTGCAATGATGATAATCTGCTTAACTTGGTATAAACACTTCATTCAATACTTGGTTACACATGAATAAGTTTTCATTGGCTGAACAAGCGGCTTCACTACAACTTGCGGCATATAATGCAAGGGATATAGAATCATTCTTACGATGTTATTCGGATGATATTGAATTATTGGATTTAAAGACAGGAGAGATTTTCTGTTCAGGACATACAGAGATGCGTGCTATCTATGGGGCTATGTTCAATAGATGTACCGACTTGCATTGCACTTTGGTCAAGCGAATCATATGTGGTGACATCGCGATTGATGAGGAACATGTGATTGGTCAAGCACCTGGAAGAATTACTCATGCAACTGCAATCTATCAAGTGAATGATGCAGGGTTAATCGTTAAAGCATGGTTTATTCGAGAAGAATAAAAAAAAGGTCGTCATATAATGACGACCTTTCAATCGAATACTGTCGATATTACTTTCTATCTTCATCAGTGGCTTTTCTTCTTGGTGCAGAAATGGCAACGATAGTTGCATCTCCAACAACATTGATCTTAATACCGGGATAGGAAAGATCGCGAACATGAAGAGATTGACCAATCTTCAATTCTGTGATGTCAACATCAAGTTGCTGTGGAAGATCCTTTGGAAGACATGTGACATTGAGCTTGTGAAGAATATGCTCAAGAACACCACCTTCACGGATACCGGTACTTTGTCCAACAAGTTTGACGGGAACATTGAAGTCAACTGCATTGTCATTCGATACGCCAAATAAGTCGAAATGAACGATGGCATCTGTTACAGGATCGAATGTAATGTCTTTCAACATGCAAGAAAGAGGCGCATCTGCTCCTTCGATCTCTAGATTGATGATATTTGCTGCAGCTGTGTACACAATGGGGCGCATATTGAGAGGGTGTACTGCTATCGGAATTGGTTCGACACCATTGCGATAGTACACACCTGTAACCAATCCGCTATTTCGAACCTTTGAGAGCTATTTCACTCATTTGATTATCTCCGGTGAATTCTAACTTTATCTTTATCGTATGATATCGAACAATGAACTAATCGATGCATTATTATGCGTTCTTTCAATTGCTTCGCCAAACAATTCGGCAACTGAAACTGTCACGATTTTTGAAGATTCCCAATGCATGGGGAATGTATCGGTGACATATACTGTCTTGATCGCATCACTTTGATTGATTTTCTCAATCGCAGAGCCGGAAAACACTGCATGTGTACAAACTCCGGTGATACTTTTTGCGCCTGCATTGAGCAAAGCTTCAGAACATTTAACGAATGTAGTCCCAGTGTCAATCAAATCATCAATAACGATGATGTCTTTTCCGGATACCTCTCCGATAATGTTCATGACCTCAGCCACATTGTGAGAAGGTCTGCGTTTGTCTACAACAACAAGATCGGCATCTAGGACTTTGGCATAAGTTCTTGCCGTCTTTATTCCGCCAACATCAGGAGATGCAATGGCCAAATTTTCTGAACGCAATTCAAAGAGCTTCTTTACAAGCACCGTAGATCCATATAAATGGTCCATCGGAATATCGAAGAATCCCTGAATCTGTGGCGTGTGCAAGTCCATCGTTATAACGCGATCGGCACCTGCCTCCGTCAATAAGTTCGCAACCAACTTTGCTGTGATTGATACTCTCGGCTGATCTTTTCTGTCCTGTCTTGCATAAGCAAAGTAGGGTATGACTGCCGTGATGCGCTTTGCAGAAGCTCTCTTTGCAGCATCAATCATGATCAACAATTCGAGAAAATTTTCTGCGGGAGCATTTGTTGATTGAACAATGAAGAGATCCTTTCCTCGAATATTCTCTTCGTATTTCATCCAAATCTCGCCATCGCTGAAATTTCTGATCACAACAGGCGACAAATTCCTTCCCAATGAGCGGGCTATATTCTCCGCCAGGGTTTCATTGGATCTGCCGGAAACAATCACCAGATCAGACATGCTTTAGTGCCGATACCAAATAATGACAAAAGCCGGACGCAAGCGTCTCGAATGAATTTGTTGGAAAAAGCCACGAACCATCAGGATCGTGGCTTTTAAAACAGTGCTGGGGCGGAAGGATTCGAACCTACGAATGGCGGCTCCAAAAACCGCTGCCTTACCGCTTGGCGACGCCCCAGTTTGTTTCGAATAAACGAAACAGAATGCAAAGATAGAGTCTTTTCAGATTTCTGACAAAGAAAAAGTCAGTAAAAAAATGGAATTGATTGATTTGCACTGTATTTCAATCAATTTTGATGGAATATTGATCTTTTTCCCGCATCAATGTCAATTCTTCGCCATGAGTTAATTCTTCATTAGAATTCAAAATTGTTTCCCCTCTTTTCAATAATGCAAATCCCTTTTTTAATGGGGAATAAGGGTGTAAGGCTAAACACTGTAATTCAAGGGATTCAATGACTTTATGGCTTTGTTGGATATTTCTTGCCATAGATACAGCCATTCTTGATGACAATTCGTCATTTCTTTGGGAAGCATTGCGAATATGTTCGGATAGTCTTCGGAATCCGGAGTGATCTTTCAGGCGGGACATTGAGTCTGTCAATCGTGAAAAATGTAATTGCATTCCACGACGAAGTGAGTCACCACTCGCTTCCAAATGGGCATGTAAATCATTGATAGTAATTGAGCTGACCAATTCGGCAGCTGCCGTTGGGGTTGCGGCTCTTCTATCAGCCACGAAATCAGCAATAGTGATGTCGGTTTCATGTCCCACACCCGAAATAATTGGAATTGTGCAGTCTGCAATAGCATATGCAACTTCCTCATTATTGAATGCCCATAAATCTTCTATCGAACCACCACCTCTGGCAATGATAATGACTTCACATTCAGTTGCTTCAAGTTCGCGTATTGCCATAACAATGTCTTTGGGGGCTTGATCGCCCTGAACAATTGTAGGTCTGAGTATCACTTCGGCGAGAGGATTTCTTCTTTGCAAGGTTGAAAGCATGTCTTGAACAGCGGCACCTGTTTGAGAAGTGGCAATACCGATTTTGAGTGGAAATGCAGGGATGTCTTTCTTTCTGGAATGATCAAAGAGTCCCATTGAAGATAATTTCTTTTTTAATTCCTCAAATGCGAGATATAAATCACCGGTTCCAAGTGGAAGAATGCTCTGACAATCCAATTGATATCGACCTTGAGGTGGATACAATGTGATATTTCCTTTTGCTATCACTTTCATGCCGTCGGTCAAAGGGAATTGCAGTGGTTTGCCTTTCCACATCACGGCACTCATTTGAGAATATTCATCTTTGAGTGAAAAGTAGCGATGACCCGAACTATGATGTTTGTAATTGGAAATTTCTCCAACCACAATCACCGAGCCTATACCTTGTTCGAGCAAGGTGCGAATTTGCAATGTGATTTCAGAAACGGATAATGAACCATCAATCTGCATGATAAGTCTCAATTTGAATTCAGGGAAACCGTATGCTCAATTTAGAAATTTTCCATGCATGAATGATGAGAGTATTTCTTTATTCATTTGGAATTGTCAGGTCATGCCAAGATGTTAATTTGTCCATGTTCAAATTGAAGGAATTCATCCTTCATTACAAGCATATCGCCACTTGTTGTATATTCTTCCGGGTGAATCAGTGAGTTTGGATGTATCAATCCGTGTTGAATCAGCTCTAGAAGCTCAGACACTCGCAATTTCCAATACAGCCAAGAGAATGAAGGCTGAAGGAATTGATGTTGTTTCATTATCGGTTGGGGAACCTGATTTCAATACCCCGCAATGTGCGAAAGATGCCGCTATTCGAGCATTGAATGAAAATTTCACTCATTATACTGACTCCAATGGAATTGCTGAATTACGAGAGGAAATTGCAAAAAAATTCCGTGAAGAAAATGGAATTACACATGCAAAAGCATCCAATGTGATTGTGTCAGGAGGTGCAAAACAATGTATTTACAATACATTGATGGCACTTTGCAATGAAGGTGATGAAGTGATTATCCTCGCGCCGTATTGGGTGAGTTATCCCGCAATGGCGGTGATGTGTGGTGCAAAGCCAATTGTCATTTCGGGAGGTTATGACAATCAATATAAAGTCACATCCAGTCAATTAAAAAGTGCGATCACGCCAAAAACCAAATGTGTGATTTTGAATAGTCCTTCAAATCCCACCGGTATGATGTATACTGAGAAAGAGATTAGGGAATTTGCTGAGATTATTGCAGAATCGGATTGTTATTTGCTCAGCGATGAGATTTATGAGAAGCTTACCTATAGTGATATCAAGCATTTTTCTCCTGCTTCAATCCCTGAATTGTCTTCAAGAGTGATTACTGTGAATGGAATGTCCAAAGCATATGCAATGACTGGCTGGAGAATTGGATATATGCATGCTCCCGATCATGTGTTCAAAGAGGTTTCGAAAGTACAAGGTCAAAGCACTTCGCATCCGAATTCAATTGCTCAAAAGGCATCACTTGCTGCATTGCAAGAGGGGAATGCGGATATAGAACGAATGAGAATTTCTTTTGCACAAAGAAAGGAATTGACTTGTGCTATGCTGTCTGAGATTCCCGGATTGAAATTCCATAATCCTGATGGTGCATTTTATGTGTTTATTTCTTTTGATGAGATCAAAGATGATGTGGACTTTTGTTCTTACTTGCTTGAGCATCATCATTTGGCACTTGTTCCCGGTGATGCATTTGGATGTCCGGGTGCATTGCGCATTTCATTTGCCGCAAGTGAAGAAACATTGAAAAAAGGAATAGAGCGATTGGCACTTGGTTTGCAAGCTTATGGAAAAAGTACATGATTGGATCGCATAAATATCTTTCTCCTCAGGCAGTTGCGCAATTGGGTTCAATAGAAGTCAAGGCTCGATTGATTGTGGAAGGATTCATGTCCGGAATGCACAAATCTCCATATCATGGTTTTAGCGTTGAATTTGCCGAGCATAGACAATATCATCCCGGTGATGATTTGCGTTATTTGGATTGGAAAATTCTTGGGAAGACAAATCGATTTTACATCAAGCAATTCGAGGAAGAAACGAATCTTCGTTGCACCGTGATCATTGATACAAGTGCATCTATGGGATATGCTTCGAAAGGAAATGTGACAAAGTTTGATTATGCTGCTTGTCTTGGAGCCGCTTTTGTTTATCTCATGATGAAACAGCATGATGCGGCGGGCTTGGCTCTATATAATGATTCCATCGTTTCTTATCTTCCCGCAAAAAAGAAAACCTCATACCTAGGAGAAATGCTCCGAGTTTTAGGATCTGCGGTTCCATCAAATGTTACAGGTACCGCAAAGGCCTTGCATGAATTGGTGGAACAATTGCCGAGAAGAGGAATGGTCATCATCATTAGTGATTTTTTTGATGAGATGTCATCAATCATTCAAGCGATGAAGCATTTTAGACATGATGGACATGAAGTGTTGGCAATTCAGGTATTAGATCCAAGAGAAAAGGATTTCTCATTTGGATTGGATGCAAATTTCCGTGACATTGAAACAGGAGAAGAGTTGATTACACAACCATATCATATCAAAAAAGCATATGCTGATGGATTTGCTCGTTTTATGTCTGAACTCAAGCATGAATGCCGGGCAAGGGGAGTGGAATATCTTCAAGTGGACACAAATCAGCCATATGAAATTGCTCTAAAGGAATATCTGTATAAAAGAGCAAATGCATAAAAAAGTCCCGCAAGCGGGACTTCAATTTACTTCTTCTTCAGGGCTCTCAGTATTGCATTCTTAAAATCTTCTTTGCTTCGTGCGCCAATGATTTTTTCATTGACTGTGCCATCTGCATTGATGATGAATGTTGTTGGAATCGCTCCAATTCCATCATACGCTTCAGCAACTTTGTCATTGCCGATGATAATTGGATAAGGAATATTCTTTAAACGAACGAATTTGCTGACGGTATTGAATGCTTGATCATCTCTATCCATAGAAACGCCGATAACGAGCAATTCATCTTCGGTGAATTCTTTTGATAATTCTATGATATCGGGGATTTCTTTTCTACAAGGCGGACACCATGTTGCCCAAAAATTCAGGAATATGACTTTCCCTGCACCGAATTGCAGGAGATTTACTTGTTTGGTTCCATCCTTCCAGATGAGATCGGCTGCTTTCCCAGCGCCGGATTTTGTGACTGATTCGACAGTATATACCCTGCCCGATGACGGAGTTTGGGCAATAATATCTGTACTTGTCAGACAGATCAATGCTAAAAAGGCATACAATATGCCACGCAAATGATTCATTATGTTTCCTTTACATGTAAGAGAGCCGACAATTGTTCTGTACGAAGATCAGAAACCATTACACATAGATTTGGTCCCAATCTCCACAAAACCATTGTATTTGAAGCACCGTTTTCTTGTTCCCAGTACCAGTCGGCTTTATTAACAATTTCCATTGCTCTGGGATTGACACTGAGGGTTTGATTATCTACCAAGCCCTGCGGTACTTCGTAGGCATAAATGATGTGATCGCCAACTTTGTAAATGAAGTGAGCAAATTTAGTGCCTTTCTCTTGTGAAACAACACCGCCGATGAGTTCGGCGTCAATTTTTGGGTAATGAACAGTGTATTTTACGCCATTTTCAGCAAAAAAGCTTGATAATTCTTCCTGATTTGAAGTCAACATCTGCGGTTTTAGGTCGCCATTTTCATATGCATGAAAAGAAGTGTAAGCTTGAGAGCAAATATTATTTGTTCCGGTATGTACAACTTTCAACATCGAGGGATTTGGCAAAACCACTGATTCTGATTGTACTTGTTCGGACATGTACACATAGCCCGCCATGAAAATGGCGAATACAGCCGGGATTGCAAATTTTGGAGAAAACACCGAAACTATCGGATCCAGTGCATTCCAGAATGATTCAAAGTATGAACCAGACTTTGTCTTCTGAGAAACTTGTGTTTGTTGAACTCTGATTCCATTCAAAATAGAAGATCTGAGATCGACAGGTGCTTGTATGTGCAATGATTCACTTTTATGGTGAAGCATGTTTTTCATTGCCGTTTGAATGTGAAGTGCTACGGATAACTCGGGATCTGACTCAAGACGGCTCTCTAGTTCTTGCTTGACCTTGGGATCGATATATTCACCGTCGGCCATCGCTGCAAGATACTCTTCGAGATCTTTGGATGATTTATTCACGAGTCGTCAATAATTAATGGATAATAATACTGTTTTATTCAAAATCTTTGGTGTCATAACCTCTTTGCTTGGCATACACAAGCAATTGTGAGGCAAGCATTTTACGAGCGCGATGTAAACGGGAGCGAACCGTTCCGATGGGACATTCAATGATTTCTGCGATTTCCTCATAGGTCATCCCTTCCAAATCACAGAGTATGATAGCTGTTCTGAATGTTTCGGGAAGTGATTCCAATGCTGTGGACACTTCGTCATCAAGAAGATTGTCAAAAATCTTTTTTTGCAAATCCGTTGAATCGGAGGAATCGCTTTTGATGAGATCGTAAAACTCCTCGATAACATCATATTCCACGATATCGGGTTCTCTCTTGTCTTTTCTATATTGATTTATATAGGTATTCTTCAAAATCCTGAATAACCATGCCTTACAGTTAGTGCCTCTTTCGAATTTGTCGAAGAAGCGAAAACCTTTCATGAAGGTTTCTTGTACAAGATCATGGGCATCCTCTCTATTTCTGCATAATCTCACAGCAAAGCTGTAAAGAGCATTCATATGAGGGAGTGCTTCGCGTTCAAAGTCCGATTGCTTGGCGGCAATTGTGTTCATAGGTGCTTCTGTTGTTGCCGAAGGATATAAGCCAAAGTTATCGAACTTTTTCCCTTCCACAAAGCGCTCACCGGATATAATAGTCAAGTCATTCATGGCTTGGGTCCGAATTTGGTTCACGAATCATCATGAAAGAAGTGTATCCTCTCTCATATTCTCAACCGAATAGGCAGCCTGATGACCCCGTCCAGGGCATATTATTGTATCGAACGCCCATCATTGGACCTCGACCTGTCCTGGCGAGTGACATCACGGGAATGGGAGATTCTTCCTGTTCCGGCCAAATCAACATAATGCGTATCTCCACTTTATTCGCTCCATAAGGAGTTTTCACGCAATCTGCATAGTTGATTTTTTCTTGAAGGATGTAACCTGAGCGCTCATCTATTGGTATTGATTCAATGTCAGAGGGCTTAGGATCCATTATTACTCCTTTCCCAGCAAATGCAAACAGAGGCTTTATTACGAAAGGTTCCAATGATTGTGGAATATCTTGGAGATCTGATAGAAATATTGATTTGGGAATGGCGCTATGCTTGATGAGAGGTAAAGATTGTTTGCTTATCAAAAAATACCAATTGGGATGCCCTGCCCATTCAATGTTCAAATCATCTCGCCAGTCAAATGGCACTTTTGCGGATTTTTCGACTAATTCATCTGCAATTGCTCTATTAAAGATTCTGCGAATACGAACCCATTTTCCATTTCTTTGATGATAGAGAACATTACCTTCTCTTTTTACTGATTCGATATCTGTGGTTTTCATACCGGTCAATTGTTCAATCACGGAGAAATCCGGTAGGGTTTTTTGTTGCTCGGGTCTATATTCCAAAAGACATGTTTCGTCGGGATCATGATTCCCAATGAGTGATTCTCTGAGAAGTGTTGTATATGATTCAGTATTTATGAGTCCGGGAAAACCCGAATATTGCTCTAGCCCATATTCTTTGCAAATACACTCAATAAAACGCAATTGATACCCAAATAAAGAAGGAAAACCCTGTAATTCAATAACTTTTGGCTGGAATTCGCCATTATTGTCTTGTATGATTGCAAAATCAATTACGCTGAACAATGGTTTATTAGATTGATTTGGCACATTGAATGCATCCGGTATGGCAGTCTTTGCAATGGCAAGATGTTTGGGATCAATGCAGGCTTTTATAATGTCAATAGCTGATTGCTCAAGTTTGAATTGCAAATCTTTCCCAATGAAAATAGGCATTTCAGCAACTCGGAATTCGATGGGAACTCCGCATGCGAAATTGAGTTGTGTGAGAAATTCAGCATGTTTCGCATCGCTGAACAATTCGGTATTGAAATAAGATTGCATATTCGGAATCATTGCATCACTCCATCAATTTGATTCAACTTAGTGATTCCGTTTGATTTTTCCCTTCTCAAAGACTTCCTCTGCATTTCGTAGATTTGCACATTATGAGGCTTAATACATGATACTTGGAATAGGTACGGATATCGTTGACATTGCAAGAATTGAATCTGCGATGAATGAATATGGAGAAGCATTCGCAAGAAGAATCTACACTCCTGTGGAGCAGGCATATTGCGATGGTTATGTTCATGGAAAAATGGCTCATTATGCCGCACGATTTGCCGTAAAAGAAGCTTTCAGCAAGGCAATTGGAACCGGAATTGCAAAAGGATTTGCATTCAAGGATATAGGAGTAGTGAATGAAAAGGGCGGGAAACCTGTAATAGTCTTATCAGGAGCAATGCTCGAGAAATGGGGAGCATATACGATTCATGTGTCAATCTCGCATACAGATACTGTTGCCATGGCAATTGTCATCATAGAGTCCGAGCATGGAGCATATCAATTGAATGATCTTCTGGAGAATAATCAATGATAGTGATGAAGTTCGGAGGGACATCCGTTCAAGATGCAAATGCAATGAGAAATGTATTGTCGATCGCGCAAGAATATTCCGGTCATAAGATTCTTATTGTTTCATCCGCATGTTCCGGCATAACGAGTGAACTATTGTCAATTGCATCCGATTCAGTCTATTTGAATGATGAAGATAGAATCCACAGAATTCAAGAAATCATCAAAAGGCATATTGATATTTGCAATGAATTGGGATTGGAGCAAGGCACCGTAAAGCAGATTGAGGAAATAGGTTCTCACTTACTGTCTTATTGTGAAGGCATTGCATTGCTGGGCGAATGCACGGATCGCTCACAAGATGCGATTGCTTCATGCGGCGAGTTGTTTTCTACGATAATATTGACTGGATTATTGGGAAGTCATCTCAATGTTCAGTGGTTTGATGCACGTACATCGATGAAGACTCATGACTTGCATCCCGGATCTCAAGTAAATATGGAGCAAACTTCATTGCTTTCCAATCAGCTTCTGAAGCCATTGTTTGAGCAATGTGATATAGTTGTCACACAGGGTTTCATTGGCTCTGATGATGATAATCGCACGACCACACTGGGTCGAGGCGGTTCAGATTACTCAGCAGCGATTTTTGGTGCAGTGTTGGAAGCTGAAGAAATTATCATATGGACAGATGTGAGTGGGATTGCAAGTGCCGATCCAAGAGTGATCCCACATGCACGATATTTAGAATGCATGAGTTTTGATGAAGCTCGCATGCTGTCTTTTTTTGGAGCAAAAGTATTACATCCAGAAACGATACTTCCTGCCTTGCAGAAAGATATACCGGTACATGTGCGTAATACATTTAAAGCATCTGATAGAGGGACAACCATAACTCGCATGGGTGACGAAACAGCGTATGGTATGAGATCAGTGATTGTAAGGAAGCCTGTTTCATTTGTTCAAGTTCGAGCAACGCAAGTTTCGAATGAACATTCAATGAGTGAATTGATGAAAGAATTGGAGCAATTGTCAGGATTGAAGCCAATGATTTCGGTTATGATTGATTCATCCATTGGATTGATTTATGATGTTTCAGTAAGTAAAATCGAAGAGTATGTCAAGCATTTGGAAGAAGACAATAATGCTGAAATTGGGGAATATGCTTTGATTAGTGCCATAGGACCAAATTTTAGGAATACTAACTCAAAGGAAGCTGTTAAAAAATTTCATGAGATCATTTATGGTAATGATGAATCGCCAATAATGTTTAGTGGAATTCAGAAGAATACTATATCCGCTTTGGTGGATTCCGTTCATGCAGAAAATATTCTCAAAGAAATTCATGCTCAATGCACATGAAAATTCTCAGAATATTCAAAATCTTCATATATATAACGAGTGTATTTACCTCAGTATTCACTTCGCATTCCTTCGAATCCGAAAGAGTTGATTCAGTACTGGTAGGTGATATCCAAAAGTGTTTGGGTGACTTGTCTTATGTGGGCAATGAGATCATTTCAGCATCAAATTCATCGCTATTGACAGCCGGGATTGTATTAGGGACATCCATTTCACTCATGCCTTATGATGAGGACATGAGAAAAACTGCATTGAAAAATTGGGGGGCAGTCGATGGACAAGCCATTTCTTTTGCCAATGAATATGGTAACCTTTTGTATCCTGCCTTGGGAACAGTTGCCACTTATGG
>JBEEPK010000066.1:0-10415 GCA_041191145.1 Bacteroidota bacterium | reverse complement strand
CGGAACAAATGCCCACTCACTTGCAGTTACAGCCACGCCAGTTGGAATTGCATCAGTACTATCAACATCTCTTGTACTTATAGTCATTTGTGCAAGCAGTACTTTCCTATCAATGTCAATAAATCCAATGCCTGCAGTAGACTTCTCTGTATTCGTGATGGTTTTTCCACCACCCTCACACACATAGACAATCTTCTTACCGGTTGGATCATTTGACAAGAATTTTGGAGCAGTGAGAACCGAATATTCTTTTTCCACTCGATTTGTTCTTGTATCAATATGCGAAATGGTATTTGAACCAAGATTAGCAACAAATATTTGATTCTGTCTATCACCTATACCTGAGATTATATCAGAGGTATTGTAACCAACCTTGATTGTTCCAGCAAGCTGTTTATTCAAAATGTCATATAAACGAATAATGCTGTCATTTTTAAAAATGATATACGCTGTTGTAGCATTACCAAATGTCATAGCAAGTGGTTTCTTCAATTCAGTGGTAAAATCAATCACATGCAATGTTTCATATGATGCACGGTTTAGAATGACAATTCGATTCGATTCCGGAAGCAAGAGATATAATTGATCACGATAGATATACATATTGCCGATTTCTGAATCGGATGAATACAATTTCTTCCGAGTTGAAAGCTCTGACCCTGAAACACGCTCTGAATAGAGTGCATTCTCAACAATTGGAACCGAAAACAATGTCCAAGAATCCTGATCTGGAGTGACGACATTCTCTTCCGGCGAACAAGAAACCAGAACGAGGACCAAAACGATGAATATGTGGAGTGTTATTTTCATAAGTGATGGGAAATTACAAAAAAACGATGAACCGAATAACGGTGATTATGCATGATGTGACTCTAACAACACGGTTGACCACCCATCAGTTTCACAGTAATTGTCAATAATGCCTGCAATTTCTTGTTCAGTTACGGCATCAATCTTGGAAATTGTCTCTTCAACAGACTCAATTTTGCCTTCTTCGAGCAATCCTCGACCTATGGCTTGCATCCTTGCAGACATGCTTTCAAGCGACATGATAATCGATGCTTTGACTTGAGCTTTGGCTCTTTGAAGTTCTTTTTTTCCAACAGGTGCAGAATGCATCAATCGGTTACATTCATTCAAAATTGTATCACGAGCACGCTCAATATTCGAATTGTCACATGCGGTGTACATATACAATGTGCCACTATCTGTGAACAAATCGAGTGAAGAATAGACAGTATAGCCAAGTCCATGTTTTTCTCGAATGGACTGATACAATCTTGAACTCATACCTTCACCAAGGATGATATTCAATAATAATAATCCATATCGCTCCTCGGAAAACAATCCACTTGTCATTCTACCCAATAATACATGTCCTTGCTGAAATGTTCTCACTTGAATTTCTTGCTTTACCTTCTGAATTCTAGGTTTTCTTCTCAATACTTTTGACTTCGAATTTTTTGGCATCGTAAAAGTATTTGCCGCAAATTCTACGATCAATGCATGTGGAATATTACCCGCAACGGCAATCACTATGCGATCAGGTCGATACATCTCGGCCCTTGCTTTAACCAAGTCACTTCTTTCCATTGAGCTAATGGTATCAATTGTTCCGGTTATCGGATGTCCCAGAGTATGTGAACCAAATAACAATTGCTCGCCCGCTTCAAAAATCACTTCTTCTGGTTCATCTTCACATGAATTGATTTCTTCAATGATGATGTTTCTTTCTTTCTCAATATCTCGAGAATCCAGTGCCGGAGACAATGTCAGTTCAGCCATCAAACCATAGACTTTGGCAAAATCTTTTGAAAGTGCACGAACATAAAAACAGGTATGCTCTTTTGTGGTGAATGCATTTGAATATGCACCCATCTGCTCAAATGCATCAGCCAATGCTTTTGTACTGCGATATTCCGTTCTACGAAATGCGAGATGCTCTAGAAAGTGATATGCACCTTCTTTTCCTTTTTCTTCATCACGCGAACCGGAGGCAATCCAAATTCCCAATGAAAATGAAAGAACATCAGGAATATACTCACTGACTATACGCACACCATTTGGAAGTGTGGTGATCTCGGGTCCGGGTCCAATCCGCATATTAGATGTTTTCTGCATGGTTCCGCTTTGAACGGACGATCTTTTTTTCATGACAATGCATCCAATGCCTGCGCAATATCAGCCATAAGATCTTCTTTGTCTTCTATACCGCAAGACAATCTCACCAAGCCATCGGTGATACCCAACTTTTCTCTTTGCTCTTTTGGAATTGATCCATGCGTCATACTCACGGGATGACAAACAAGAGATTCAACTCCTCCGAGCGATTCGGCCAAAGTAAAAAGCTTGACTGAAGTAGTGAACTTTTTAGCTCTGTCCAATGAACCAAGTTCGATTGAAATCATTCCGCCAAATCCTGTCATCTGTTGTTTTGCCAATGCATGTTGTGGATGTGATGTTAAACCAGGATAATGTATCGCAGAAATCGCAGGATGCATTTCACAGAACTCTGCAATAGCCATCGCATTTTCTGCATGTTGTTTCATTCTTACGGACAATGTCTTGATTGAACGCAAGCACAGCCAGCATTCCATGGGGCCTGGCACTGCACCGGCTGCATTCTGAATAAAACGAAGCTGATCAGCAATTGCTGAATCTTTTGCCACGACTATGCCGGAGACCAAATCAGAATGTCCACCAAGATATTTCGTTGCACTATGCAATACAATGTCTGCTCCCAGTGCAAGGGGTTTTTGAGCATATGGACTTGCAAATGTATTATCGACAATCAAAAGTGCATGTGCTTCATGGGCAATCATTGCAAGAGCAGAAATATCGGTCAACTTCATCATTGGATTCGTAGGAGATTCCGTATAGATGAATTTTGTTTTTCCGGGGAGAATTGCGGACTTAACATCATCAAGATTAGTCATATCAACAACTGAAAATTCCACTCCGAATCGCTTCAATACTTTGTCAAAGAGTCTGAATGTCCCACCATACATGTCTTCTGCACAAATTACATGATCACCGAAAGATAAAAGTCTCATGACAGCATCAATTGCCGCCATTCCACTACCAAATGCAAAGCCGGCACATCCTTGCTCAAGATTTGCCATGCTTTCCTCCCATGCAAATCTTGTGGGATTTTGGGTGCGTGCATATTCAAATCCTTTATGTACTCCAATTGCTTCTTGTGCATATGTTGAGGTCTGATACAATGGTACTGTAACAGCGCCGGTCAAAGGATCAGGTTCTTGTCCTGCATGAATTGCTCTTGTTGAAAATCCAAATTGATTATGATCATATTGCGACATGGGTAATTCCTCAATGTTTTATGCAAAGATACCTATTTGAAGATGCAATATTCTTCAGGTTTTCTGTTTCTTCTTCTTTGCGGCAGGAAACAGGATATTATTGAGTATGAGTCTATAGCCGGGTGAATTTTTATAGAGCGAAATATCTGTCGGCGGATCACCCACAGCATGTTGATAATCCTCGGGATCATGTCCTCCATACCAAGTGAATGTTCCACGACCAATATTTCCATGGAGATACTTGACTTCATCTGTTCCTTCTCTCTCTGCGAGAACTGTCACAGATTTTTTGATTTGTTCCTTATGAAATGCCGTTGTTTGTCCGAGAAAATTCTTAACCACATTTGCATGACATTGCGTTAGCATCGTGGGGACTGGATCATACTTGGCAGAGAAATCAAATAATGTAAAATAGTCGACAGCGGGATTATTCACTCTGAAACTTGCATCAACATCGATAGTTGAATATTCATACCGATATGGATCTGTGTAAATCTCGAAATTTTCAAATGCAAAGGTTCTTGTGAAATCAACTTTGGATTCATAACCGGGTTGAACGGGATCTCCATCAAACATTCTTTCACAAATATCAGTTTGAGCGGCAGCAAGAGCAATATCATATGAATCGGTTGCCGAGCACATCGCGAACATGAATCCGCCCTGTTCGATATATGATCGAATTTTTTGAACGATAGCTAATTTTAATGCTGATACCTTTTTGAATCCTAGTTTCTTTGCTGTGGTTTCAAGTAAAGTAACTTGTTGGATATACCATGGTGCTGTTGCATAATTGGCAAAAAACTTTCCGTATTGACCCGTAAAATCCTCATGATGGAGATGAAGCCAATCAAAGTCAGATAATTTATCCCGCAATACTTCTTCATCCCATAC
This sequence comes from Bacteroidota bacterium, assembly GCA_041191145.1. Taxonomy (GTDB): domain Bacteria; phylum Bacteroidota; class Ignavibacteria; order Kapaibacteriales; family UBA961; genus UBA961. The sequence goes on along the minus strand of JBEEPK010000066.1, from coordinate 6,204 downwards.
TTTGTCATATTTCACTTCGGCATAATCCAGAACCATCGTCACCGCATCATCCCAAGGCCTTGAGCCAGGAGGTGTATATACTGCAATGCGTGGTGGTTTTTCCAATTTAACAACATCCATATTGGACTTTTCACTTTGCACTTCTGCATAAATTGCGAGTGCCTGACTTTGAGTCAATTGTTCAAATCCAACACCACGAATTCTACATTCGGCAATGAGAAATGGCTCGGGATCACATAAGAATGAGCCCCCTCGATAATTCAATAGCCATTCCGTATTTACATTTTTAGTCAGCGCCCAATATGTTAAACCATATGCCTTCAAATGATCTGTTTGAGCAAGATCCATTGGAATCAATAATTTCTGGGCATTAGCATGTTGTACCATTATCAAGACTAGCATGCTCAAAAACAAATGCTTGAATATGTGAAGCGATCTATTGTTCATTTTGTACGAAATAATCTGGTGATGATTTGTTTTTCTTTGGAATTCAGAATTCCGCTTGCAAAAAGAATGATAGGGAACGATAAAACAATGAATAGATTCATCCAACCACTTGTTTCAAACATACTCGCAATCCCAAATAACATCACAGTTACGATTGCTGTTCCAAAGAGTCTCGACCATTCATACGGAATCGGATATAATCTCGATGATATATACCAGAGAATAATTGCACTGACTGCATAAGCGATGAATGTTGCCCATGCTCCTCCATAAATGCCAAGTATGGGAACGAGAACAAATGTGAGGATGATATTGACGACTGCAGCAATTCCGGTTGCAATTGGGAGCCATCCGGTTTTTTTGCTGACATGCATTCCCAATGCCATATTGGTGGCAATGCCATTCCAAATATATGCCGCAAGTATAATTGGAATGATACCCAAGCCCTGCCAATACGATTCATGAATCAGAGAAATACCGCCAAAGGACAGTTGCACGATGTCATTGATAAACAGTGAAATCAATAAATAAACAGCACATGCAATAATCATAAAATATGTAAATATTCGAGCAAAGAGTTGGGGTGAATCTTCATCTTCATGATGAGACAAATAGAATGGTTTGTAAGCAAATTCAAAAACTGCAACAAGCATCATCATAGGAATTCCCAATCGATAGTTTGCTTGATATAATCCTGTCATGTCAGCCCCTGCAATTGATGTCATGATTGGTCTATCAGCAACCTGAAGCATCATTCCGGAAAAAGCCGATGGCATGGTCGGAACGCCAAAACGTATCATCTCTTTTGATAATTCAGCATCGAATTTCATGCGAAGCCATTGCATAATAATAGGCATTACGCCAATCACTGCTAGAAGGGACGATGTGATTCCGGCAATAACGATTCCCATCAGCCCCATTTTGAGATAAGCCACAAGTATTATATTGAGACAAACATTTATAGCAACATTCAGCACTCGTAATACCGCAAAGCGTTTTGCCTTTCTCTGCATCCTCAATAGATTATACGGAACATTGGTCAATGCATCGAAAAGTGGAATCAGTGCTATCGCACGGACCAAATCTCCATTGCCGGCGAGGTCGGGTATCCAATTTGCAATGCCATCGGCTGAAAACAGAATCACGATGGTGGAGATGATCCCGATTAAAGCAATCATCCACCATGAAAAGGAAAATGCTTGTTCTGTTTTATGTGGGTGTTTTGCTGAATAAAATCGGAGAAATGCGGTGTCCAACCCAAATGCATAGATGACATTTACGAATGCCAATAATGAATACAAATATGCATAAACCCCGAATTCAGCTCTATTTGACAATGCATTTGTGTAAAGTGGCGTGAGCAAAAAACTCATAGATCGCGTCAACAGCGTGGTCACACCATATATCGCCGCATCCGAGGCGAGAAGTTTGATCTTTGCTCTCATATTCTATCTTACTTATTAACTCCTGCAATATATGATGTTTCCTCGTGGCTTAGGCCAATCATTTACCCCATTGCTATCGTTTCTTCTTAATCACATTCCCATAAAAAGTCCAATACGTATTTTTAGATTTATTTATCCTTCCTGAATGAATCTGTTTCTGATACCTAATATAACGCTCAACAATGCCAACAGAAGATTCAGTAACTGAAAATGCTCCATATCCCGTTTGCCAAGCAAATTTCTCCTTCAAAAGTTGATTTTTATTGATGTAAAAAGCACTTGCTCCTTTGGCATGCCTTATCACATCTGCAATTGCAATACTTCTATTCAAGACAAATAAACAATGTACATGATCGGGCATTCCATTGACAATCTTCACAAAACAACCTTGCCCTTTGATTTCATCATTAATTTTCCCAAAAATCAATACCTCAACCGTTTCATCAATCAAAGGTACTCTATTCTTTGTTGTCCAAACCGCATGAATCCACACTTTATTCAATGAATGTGCCATAATTTCCATCCCCTCTTTTTTAGAGGTAAAATATGCTTTCCATTGAAAACTATATTCACATACATCACCCTCATTTTGCTGTGAATAGATTTTTTTCCATGGATACATAATTTTTTCCCATGGTTAAATCCATGGGCTGTATTTTCATACATATATATCTGACCATTTGGATTCATCCTTTATTTCATCATCCCATACACACCTTCGATTTATACTCTTTTCTCCCATGGATACATCCTTTTCTTCCCATGGATAAATCCATGGGCTGTATTTTCATTCATATATATCTGACCTTTTGGATTCATCCTTTTTCTCATCATCCCATACACACCATGGATTTATCCATGGGAAATGAATCCATGAAAAATCAATCAATGAAAATCAATCCATGAAAAATCATAAAAAAAAGCCCCTTTCGGGGCTTATATCAAACGCTCTTGTCTTCTTTGATTTTCTTGATGAATTCTTCCATGAAAACCAGTGAGTCAGAAAGGTTTAAACTCATTTGAGCGCCACCATTCAATTCAAGGTCAACATAAATTTCATTTTTCTGATAATCATATTGCAATTTGATGTCTCTGATATCAGATAATGAGATGGAATGATTTCCAAAATGGAAAATATGCATGAAATTTCTCCTGAGAAGTATGAAACAGTATTGATTGAATTACCACATGCAATCTATATCTGAAATCAGTTGATAAATATGACCAAAGTCATGATTGACTATTTTTTTACTGCCATGCACATTCCATCTCCAAGGGGGATGATGCAGGGTGGATGAAGCGCTGAATTGTTCCTCATATTTTCGTTGAATTCTTGAATCCCCTTAACATTCTCCGGCTCGAATACCGGAAACTCTTCTGCAATATAACCCCAAGCAAGAGCATTGTCTCCAATAATGAGACCACCGGATCTTAATCTCGGAAGCAATAATTCCAAGTATGTAGTATATGATGGTTTATCTGCATCGATGAATATCAAATCAATGCTCTGAATATCGACATTTGATAATACATCAATCGCATTGCCCTCATGAATGACAATTCGCTCTTCAATTCCGAAAGCAATGGCTTGTAATGATATAAACTTACAATACTCGGGTTCTTTTTCGAAACAGTGTACTACACCACCTTCCGCCATCGAGACAGCCATAGTCATAGCAGAGTATCCAGCCAAAGAACCAATTTCAACGATGACCTTTGCATTAAGCAATCGCACCATATTTTGCAAGAATGCACCTTGAACGCCACCAATGGAAATTTCAGGAATACCTTTAGCTTTGGCATCAATTAAAAGTTGCTTTAATTCCGGTGTTTCAGAAGTGAAATTCTTCTCAGCATATTCAGCAATTGAATCGGTCATCAAAGTTGGGATTATTGCCATCATGTATTCCTGAATACATGTATTGTAGAAATCAATTGCTCGGTTGAACAGTCTTGCGTTTCAAGCACTACCGAGGAGTCTTTGACTGCCGGTAATATCGAAGCTGCCATAACCTTTCCAAGCTCTACTCCCCATTGATCATATGAACAAATATCCCATACGATTCCCTGAACAAATGTCCTATGCTCATACAGAGCAATAAGCCATCCGAGTGTAAATGGAGTGAGTTCTTTCAATAGAATCGTGGTTGATGGTCTATCTCCTGAGAATAATTTATGAGGAATGAGAGCTCGCTTGTCTGCATCACTCATATTTGACTTAGCTATATCCTGCATAACTTCATTTTGTGTTTTTCCATGCATTAATGCAGCGGATTGCGCCGCACAATTTGCGAGCAATCGTTCATGCATGTCGCCAATTGGATTGAGTGGTTTTACACATGCTATGAATTCCGTGTTCACTTGCTCGGTTCCTTGATGCAATAGCTGAAAAAATGAATGTTGTGCATCGGTACCGGGCTGTCCCCAAATAATAGGTGAAGTATGATAGACAATCTCGTGTCCTTCTCGCGTAATTGATTTTCCATTGCTTTCCATCATCATTTGTTGCAAGAATGCAGGGAACAATCTAAGATATTCATCATATGGTATAATGGCATGAGAATGCACATCATAACAAATCACATTCAGTGCATCGATGAGTCCCAATATGATTGGGATATTATTTTCAATTTCTTCACTTGCCATATGCTTGTCCATTTCATGGGCACCGGCAAGAAACTGCTCAAAATGGTCATAACCAATACTTATTGCAATTGCAAGACCAATTGCAGACCACACGGAATATCGTCCACCAACCCAATCCCAGAATCCGAAAACACGATCTGATTGTATGCCAAATGCACTTGTCTTTTCAATATTCGCTGATACTGCACATGCATGCAATTCCCATAAACTTCCTCCATTCTGCATAAACCATTCTTTTGCGGCAATTGCATTTGCCATTGTTTCTTCTGTGGTAAATGTCTTTGAAGAAATAATGAATAATGTGGTTTCAGGAGAACATGTTCTCAATGTTTCAGTAAGATGCGTCGGATCGACATTGGACACAAAATGAACTGAGATATCACGGTTTGAATAATATCGCAGCGCATTGCAAACCATATTCGGCCCAAGATCCGATCCGCCTATTCCGATATTGACTATGTCTGTGAATGTCTTTCCGGAATATCCTCGCAATGCACCTTTGCGTATGGAATCACTGAATACACGAATGCGATCCAATACAGCGTGAATTTCAGGCATGATATTTTGACCATCAATATTGATGACCGAATCTTTAGGAGCACGCAATGCAGTATGCAATACACTGCGTTGTTCAGTGACATTGATTTTTGCTCCCTGCATCATCTGCACGAATTGTTCACAAATATTGATCTCTCGAGCAAAAACACATAATTCTTCAAGCAATTGTGCATTCACTCTTTGACGAGAATAATCTACGAATGCAAATGGCAATGTATGAGAACAAGAATGAACCCGACCGGCATCCTCGATAAATAATTCCTTCAATTGCACCTGCTTCAAAACCGAAGCATATTGTTCAATAATATTCCAATGTTGTATCATGAGTAATTGATTATGATTGACGAAGTCTTAAGTCAGCTATGATTGCTTCAAAATGGTCCAATCGTTCAGGATGATTTCGAGCCAATACTTGATATGCTTTGATTGCTTGTGAAAAAGCACCTTGTTGAACATAAATATTGGCCATTGTTTCCGTAACAATTGAAGGCATGAATGAAGGACTTGACATGGTTTTCTCTTCTTCTATGGCAGGAATCCTTGCTTTTTCGAGTCTTTGTGCCAATTCCTCCAGAGCAGACAATGTTTGCTGTGATTCTTCAGATCTTGTAATCCTAATCTGCTGCTTGGGGAATTCTTTCAATACAAATGGTGGAAAATCCACATTGATTTCATCATATTTTATCGGCTCGGGCAAAACATCATCTACAAAATGTAGAAAGGGTAAAATGGATTCAATAACAATTTCGGGAGACCGAAGCATTGAAATTGAATCATCAATGGAATCAGGAAACAACTCATCCGCTCGCTTCCTAATCAATGTTGCCTTATCGAAATCCCCGGCATTTTCAATTGCATCGGAGATGATCAAGAAGATTTCTCTCCCATGTGAAAAGATAGATGCAGGTGACAACAATTGCTCACAAATTGACAATGCCCTTTGTATATCACCGGATTTCAATACATCCCGAGCATATATCAATCGTTGTTCTGTATAATCAGTAAATGCGCTCATAAGCAAAAAAGGCAGAAGTCTTCACTTCTGCCCGGATAGAAAGCCAAATAATCATCAATCATCATTGCTACCGCCAAAGAGGCGCAAGATGAA
>JBEEPK010000065.1:0-10504 GCA_041191145.1 Bacteroidota bacterium | reverse complement strand
GTGTCTAATCCACTTGATGTTATGACATTCGTCACACTTCAGAAAACAGGTCTTCCAAGAAATAAAGTTCTTGGTATGGCTGGCGTTTTGGACACAGCACGCTATCGTACATTTCTCTCCATGGAATTGAATGTATCTGTAGAAGATATTCAGGCATTCGTTCTAGGTGGTCATGGCGATACCATGGTTCCACTCCCACGTTATACAACAATTGCAGGTGTTCCCATAACTGAATTGTTGCCACAAGACAGAATTGATGCAATCGTACAAAGAACTCGCAATGGTGGTATTGAAATCGTGAATCATCTCAAAACAGGTAGTGCTTATTATGCACCATCTGCGGCTGCAGTTCAAATGGTTGAATGTATTGTTAAAGACAAGCGTCGCATTCTTCCATGTGCAGTTATGCTTAATGGGGAATATGGTTTGCATGATGTAGTGGTAGGAGTTCCAATCAAGGTTGGAAAAAATGGCATGGAAGATATCTTCCAAATCACATTGGATGAGCATGAAAATGCCGAATTGGTAAAGTCAGCCAATGATGTGAAAGCCACCATGGAAAAACTTGCATCAATGGATTATTAATTGAACAATTGAATATTCATACCGATTGTCTTTCGGGGCAATCGGTATTATCTTTTTTTGATGGAGAGTCAAGAATATGTCTAAAGCAAAAGGAAAACAATCGCATCGCGCTTCAGAAAGCGGATCTTTCTTGTTTATCCCCGAAAAATATCGAGATGGAGCTTATATCACAGCGCTCATCATTGCTGTGATTCTTTTCTTGAGTCCTGCATTGTTTACCGGTGGTAATTTCAATGCTTCCGATAATATTGCTTCGGCAAGTTTCGAGACTTTCCTCAATAAAGCTAAAGAACAAGGTGAATTTCCGCAATGGCTCCCCTATATTTTCAGTGGTCTGCCCAGTTATGCAGCATTATTGACCACAGGTGAAAGATCATGGGATTTCCTAGCCACGATGTATTTTGGAACAGCAAAACTCTTTGGCGGAATATTCAATAATGATGCAGCAAGAATTGCATTTCATTATATGATGTATGCAATTGGGATGTATTTATTGATGCGATCCAAAGGCAAAGAACGATTTATCTCATTTGCAGTGGGGTTTGCAGCTGTATTCTCAACATTCATCATTACTTGGATCATGATTGGTCACAATACTAAGCCAATTGCTTTGGCGATGTTTCCATTCATTCTTCTTTTCCTTGAAAGACTTCGATCCGGTTGGTCACTGTTTCATGCATCAGCTCTCATTATAGCCGTTCATGTGCTGGTAGAATCAACGCATGTTCAGATGGCATATTATGGTGTCATCACATTTGCATTATATCTCATTGCAACTGGCATTTCAAGTATCATCAAGAAAGAGCCATTACTTGGTGTGGCGCGTTCTTCCATGGCATTGATCGTGGCAGGTATTTTGGCCTTCGGAATGTCAGCAGACAGATATTTAAGTGTATTGGAGTATAAGCCCTATTCCACTCGTGGATCAGCTCCCATTGAACAAATAGAAGGTAAGAAACAGGATAATACCGGTGGTTTTGATTATGAATATGCAACCAATTGGTCATTCAGTCCTGAAGAAACTCTCACTTTCCTGATTCCGAATTACTTTGGATTCGGAAAACTGGAATTCAAGCCGAAAGGATCTACCGATGGACAAATGATTCAACCATATTGGGGACAAATGCCTTTTACTGATGCAGCAAATTATATGGGCATTGGAGTTTTGGCACTGGCAATCATCGGAATAATAGCCTTTAGAAAAGAGATTTTCATTCATTATTTGATTGTATTGGCTCTTCTCTCACTCTTTCTTTCTTTTGGTAAAAATTTCCCTCTAGTATTTGACTTGTTCTATTATAATCTCCCTGGTTTCAATAATTTCCGAGCACCAATGATGGCATTGTGCGTAATGCAATTTGCCGTCCCCATCCTATTTGGTTATGGACTATCCGCATTGAATGAATGGCGGAATTCCGGTTGGGAAATGAGTAAGAATACACTGCTTGGAATGACCGGAGCGATGGGATTACTACTCATTTCAGGATTTTTAGTTTCTGAGTCCGGTTATATCGCTGATGTTCAAGCGGCTGGTAAAGTACCCGAACAATTATTTGAATTTCTCTATGAACAAATGAAGGCCGATTGGCTGATCACCTCATTCATTGGTCTCGCCGTGATGATTTTGTCAATTCTATATGTCAGAGGCACTCTTTCAAAAGGCATATTCTATACTGCAATCGTTGCCTACCTTTTCATTGATTTGTGGAGAGTTGCATATAGGCCAATGGAAGTTGAGAAAGGCGATATCATCAAGTCGGAATTTGCTCAACCGGAATTCATATCATTCATGAAAAATGACAAATCTGTATTTCGTATAGCAGATCTTGTCTATATGAGTATGGGAAAAACAAATATCCCGGCTTATTTTGAATTGCAGAATGTACATGGATATCATTCAGCCAAAATGAGAGTCTATCAAGATCTACTTGATGTTGCAGGAGGAGGTGGTGGAAATTATATCACCAACATATTTCTTCTCAATCTCCTGAATGTAAAATACATGTCTGCACCTCAACAGTTATTTCAAGGTATAAAGCCTGTTTTTGAAGGAGTCATGCAGACAGAGCAAGGTGGCATTCCAACATTGGTTTATGAGAATCCGACAGTTCTTCCGAGAGCATTCTTTGTGGATTCCGTCAAAAAAGATTCCCCACTTTCCATTCTTCATCATTTGCGCGATGGAGATTTCAATCCTCGAACAGTTGCCTATATAGAAGAAAATTTACCGAGAAATATTGAACCTGCAGGACCAAATGCAAAAGCTACACTCACAGGATTTGAAAATCATAAAGTCACATTCAAAACAGATAATCCCGGTCATAATTTCCTTCATGTGAGTGAAGTATATCTACCTATTGGTTGGAAATGTACCATTGATGGCAAAGATGCACCGATTCATAAAACGAATTATGCACTTCGTGGTGTAATTGTACCACCCGGAAAACATACAGTAGAATTCACATATCACAGTGATATTTTCGATATTGGAAAGACAATAAGTTTGAGTGTCAATATTGCCACTACTTTAAGTTTACTTCTTGCTTTCTTTTTACAAACAAAAAAAAAGAACAAAGTTGAATCCAATGATGAGAAGCACTCATCATGAGTAGAAAGAAACAACAAGAAAGAGTATATGAAACATTATCCATTCAAAGCATGGGTAATGAAGGCGTCTCAATAGCAAGAAATGAAGAAGGTATTGTACGATTTTTGAAGTACGGCGCACCCGGTGATATTGTTCATGCAGAAATTAGACAAAAGCGCAAGAAATTTGCAGAAGGAATCATTCAGCAGGTCATTGAACCATCACCTGATAGAATTGAACCTAGATGTGAGTATTTCACCCATTGCGGAGGTTGTTCTTGGCAACATCTTACCTATGAACAACAGCTTCACTGGAAAAGACAGATAGTTGAAGATGTCTGCACTCGTATTGGTAAATTTCCGTTTCCCGAAATTGAGGCTACCTTACCCTCTCCAAGACAATTCAATTATCGCAATAAGATGGAGTTTTCATTTGGTTCATCTGCGTGGTTGACAGAAGAGCAGATTGCAAGTAATGAAGAATTCAGAAAAGGTTTTGCTTTTGGTTTACATGTTCCCGGAAGATTTGATAAAATCATGAATATCGAGGAATGTCATTTGCAATGCACAGATGGCAATATTTTACTCGATGCCATTCATGCAAAAGCACATGAATTAGAACTCTCCGGTTATGATCCACGATCACATGAAGGATTCCTTCGCTCACTGATCATCAGATCTTCAAAGCATTCTTCTGAAATTATGGCTATACTCATAACTCAAGAACCTAACTGTGAGCAATATGAAGCCTTTATCGCTTGGTGGCATACAATCAGAAGTGCTTTTCCATTTATAACATCGGCATTACATTGCATTAACCTCTCTTGGTCGCCAATGGCTCAGGGTGAGATCGTTTTTTCCGATGGGCCTTTGTATATCACTGAATCGATTCTTGATATAAAATACACGATATCCCCTTTTTCTTTTTTTCAAACAAATTCTTATCAATTGGATCAATTTGTAGCTCGCATCATTGATCAGGCACAGATCGATCCTAATGAACATGTTTGGGATCTATATTGTGGTGCAGGAACAATCACATTCCCTGCTGCGAAAAAAGCACATTCAGTAATTGGGATTGAACTTTCCGAATCCTCCATTGCAAATGCAAAGTATAATCAATCACTGAATGGAATTCATAATTCTGAATTTTTTGCACATGATTTGCATGTTGGTTCAGCGATTGAATTATTGAAATCTCTCAAACAACCTGATATCATCATCATAGATCCACCTCGTGCCGGAGTACATGATACATTGCTAAGACATATGCTTGAAATTTCTCCAAAACGCATTGTCTATGTAAGTTGTAATCCTGCCACTCAAGCCAGAGATATATCTATATTGTCAGAGAAATATGAAGTCACTTCAATGATTCCAGTTGACATGTTTCCACAGACAGCACATGTTGAAAGTATTGGAACATTAGAATTAAAATCACTTTGATGTGATATCTTTTGCTATTTTGAAGGGTCTAATGTATTGGAAATAAATATGATACGCTTATTTATACTCTGTCTGTGCTTTCCACTTTTACTTCAATCTCAGGATTCGACCATTCGATATAGTTCAAATGCTCCATATGCATTTGGATTCCTTGTGGGACATAGTACTATATCAAATCAAAGTAAGATTGCAGTCATCCCTAATGCCTTGACATGTGGTCAATTCGAAGATGGAAATTCCAATGGTTTATCAATGGGGATTTTTGGCGAGTTAACACTGATACCCTCATTTTTAACTATTTCTGGCCGTGCTTATTATGCACAGCATCCGGGTGCATTGCAATCTTCACAGTGTGAATATATTGTCTATAATCAACAATCAGGAACATATGATTCTCTAAGATTGAAGAATCAATATACAGTTAGTCTTGACAGAATGCTCTTTGATATCGGTTTGTCATTATATCCAATCCCCGAAGTACCATTATTTCTTCGTGGTGGTGCATCTATTGGCTTTGGTATTTCTGAAAACTCATATGAAAGAACACAAACGATCATTGAACCTGCATATGTGAACTTTCCAAATGGCTTAAAAACAAAAGTAATCGATAAAGGAAATGCTGAGACAAATACACTTATTGGTGCAAATGCTTCCATTGGTTATCATTTACACTTATCGCCTACTTTTTCAATCATGCCTGAAATTGGCTATACGCATGCTTTTACGAGTTTACTCAAGACTGAAGATTGGAAGTATCAGTCATTTGACATAAAACTTGGCTTGACATATAGACCACTTGATGAAGAAGCACCTGAAATAATCAATGAGCCGGTACAGCCAATTATCGTTGCGGAGGAAATCCCTCCTCCACCTGCCCAGGCAATAGTGAATCCTCTTCGATTTACAAGCATCAATGCACCTGATTTGGAATTACAACAAACCATTATCACTCAAACATTTCCGATTTTACCCTATATCTTTTTTGATCCAGGTTCAGTAGTCCCGAATTCAATCAAAACCAAAATGAGTCCGGATTTTCGCGAAGATCAAGTTTCATCAAATACTTTAGAAACATATAATAATCTATTGGGAATAATTGCTAAAAGAATGTTGTCTTCCCGAGATTCAAAGATTACATTGATTGGAAATTCAGATGGAAAAGAAAAATCAACTCTGAAAGAGCGTAAAGCTCTAGCGCAAGAAAGAGCCCAATCTGTAAAGGATATTCTTGTGAACAATTGGGGTATACAACCTGAAAGAATAATCATTCAATCACGAGATATTCCAAGAATCGTATCAAACAAGGAATACATTGAAGGAGATGCCGAAAACAGAAGAGTGGAAATTGAAACAAATTCACCTGAGATATTAAGTCCTGTTATATACTCCAAATTCAATGAATATATTCCATTACAAAATACTGTTAGCATTGCATTGGAAACAGATGCCAAAGCAGGGATCACTGATTGGAAATTGAGTATCCTTCACCACGACAAGCAATTATATGCAAAGAGTGGCAAGCAATTACCTGATGCAAAATTTGACATACCATTAGATTCAGGAATCATTTCATCATTGGGAAATATTATTTCAGGCATTCAAGATTCAGTTGACATCATTTTAGAATTCAGATTGGCTACCGGAGAAGTATTGTCAAGCAGAACCAAACAATCAATCAAGAATACCAAAAACACTTATGAAATCAGCAGACTTAGTCTGATTGTCTTTGAATATGATGAAAGTACACTTTCCGATAAGAATGCAATGATGATGCGGGATTTTCTCAAAAAAGAAATTGGCACCCAATCCAAGATTGACATAACAGGTTCAACAGATAGATTGGGTGAGGCCATATATAATGTTGAATTATCCCAGGATAGAGCAAAAGCTGTTGAGAAATTCATGCGCTCAGTGCAGAATAACTTGAATATTACATCTGTTAGAGGCATCGGATCCTCTCGGATGCTATTTGATAATTCCCTTCCGGAAGGTCGCTATTATTGCCGAACTGTTTCCATTGAAGTGAAAAACCCTATTCAACCATTACCCGGCAAATAGACTGTCAAGCGATTATCTACGGGATTATATTCCGTTTTGAATATCGGTAAACTAGTTGCAGTTCCTTGATTGGGTTGTTTGATTACTTCTCCGGTCAATGGACTGAATTCCGCAAAATGGCAAGGACAGAATATCATTGGTTTATCTAATGATGGAATATTCACTTGACATCCTTGATGTGTACAAAATGAAGAAAGTGCAAGAAATGAATCATTATCGACTCTAATGATAATGAAGTCTTCTCCATTATTGAGCGATGGATGATTATAATACATCGCACCACCAATTTGAGTTAGCTCAGAATTATTTGGAGCATCAATCGCAATTATCAAGGGGAAAGTAGTTTCTTGTGGTTGAATCGGATCTTCATTCATTTCACAAGACGATAAAACTGACATGATCGATCCAGCACAGATTGTAATTCCAAGTCCTTGAAGTCCTGACTTTATGAATTCTCTTCGTTCTTGATTGTTCATACTCATCATTTCAATAATAAAGATGTAATTGAGCGCCCCATCTACCTATCAAACCGGGACGATATGTGTCAAAGATTCTATACTCGGGTCGTAATTCAACATTAGGTAATAAAAACATCTGTGCCCCAATGATGAATTGTCTGATGATTGTGGACTGCATGTTTGCATCTTGATTCAATTCAGCATATTCCGATCGAATATATGGAAGTAACCAAGGTTCAATCTGATACATGAGTTCTGCAGAAACAGTTCTCGATTCGCTCGGTCTGAAAGTTATATTACGCGGTTCAATACTACGATCATGAGAAATATTAGACAAAGTCGATTCCATATTCAATGACAATCGATCTGTCAGGCCGACTCCAAGCATCAATTGCGTAATAGACATTTCCCCATTGACTAATATTGATGCACCAATATATGTATTCAAGGTATTATCGAAGAATTTTGGCCAAAACATGATTCTAGATGTAAAAGCCAATGAACCTGAAGTATCATGAGTCACAGCATTCTGATTGAGTAATGTATTTGAAAATACACCAGCATGAACACTCAACCAATGCAATCCTTCATATCCCAATTCTATTCCCGGACTGGCAAAATGGGGTGCAATCAGTGTCATTTGATTATATGGAGCCAAAATTTCAGGAGTCAACCAATCTGCCGCTATTTGTCTATTGAGTGTTGTATGATCATCATTCTTTATACCGATCGTTGGTTGAAACATTCCGATTCTGACTTGTGGAAGATCAATTCCGGGTTGCAAAAATACTGATCCAGACCATGATTGTTGACCTTTATAGCGGATTGGCCCAATATTATATGCTCCTTCAATACCGAGCCATGGAGTAAACTGATGATGTCCATATACAGAAAATTGCATTGGAAAAAATGATGCTGTACTTTCAGGATTTCTTGACCTGATATATTGGAATCTCATATCGAAACCAATATTGGATTTAGAACCGATCCATTCTCTTAGAGTATCTTGAATCCCCCAAAAGTCTTCCATGATTCCCTTAGCGGGTTGTATTGCTGAAACATCACGATATGTGTACCAACCAAGATCATTGCGTGTCCCGCCTCCCTGTTGATTCACATGACAGCTCGAACATCGATTGCCTGATAATAAACTCATCTGTGGCAAAGCAACTATATCATTTAGCCAGGAAAAGGAAAGAATTACAATAAGAATCAATTGTTTCATATTTCAAGTCACATTTGATTAGCAGGAAAGTAAGAATTATCACAATTCTTAGGGTCTATGCTTGTAATAAGGCAAAGATTTTGAATGTAAGGAGACATTATCCCCGAAAATTCCCTTAAATATCGTATATTTTGGGTTAAACCATACCATTGTTTCGTCAGATTTACAGACATGCTTCAGTCAAAGATTTTCATACCAACATTGAAAGAAGCGCCTGCAGAGGCGCAGATTCCATCGCATATTCTCATGATGCGTGCCGGTCTTATAAGACAACTCGGCGCAGGGATTTTTTCTCAGCTCCCTTTAGGATATAGATCAATTAAGAAAGTACAACAAATCATTCGTGAGGAAATGGATGCGATTGGTGGACAAGAGTTTCATCTTCCCGCTTTGAATCCTATTGATATCTGGGAACAAACCGGTCGTGTTGAAGCAATGGGTGATGTGATGTTCCATATCAAGAACCGCGATGGTTTGGTGCTCGCACCGACTCATGAAGAAATCATGACTTATCATGCAAGACAGCATATCAAATCATATCGTGATATGCCACAAATCTGGTATCAGATTCAAACAAAGTTTCGCAATGAACCAAGACCAAAATCGGGGGTTTTGCGTGGCAGACAATTCACCATGAAAGATGCGTATTCTCTCGATAATTCAAGAGAGGGTCTTGATAAGAGTTATGACTTGCATGCTATAGCTTATCGAAACATCTATCAGCGTTGCGGATTGAAGTTCTTTGTTGTTGGAGCTTCTTCAGGCGCAATGGGAGGAAGTGCTTCTCAAGAGTTCATGGTCGAATCACCTTATGGCGAAGACACATGTGCAATTGATGAATTATCAGGATATTCTGCTAATATTGAGGTTGCAGTAAGTGCTCTGAATCCAATTGGAAGGATAGACAATGTACATTCCATCGAAGAATTTGCGACACCGGGAGCAAAGACGATAGATGAAGTTGCTTCAGGATTTGGACTTGATGTGAATCGATGTGCAAAATCAGTGGTGTATATTGCAGATTCAAAAGCATATCTCATTTTGATGCGTGGAAATGATCAATTGAATGAAGCCAAATTTCAGAATTATGTAAAGGCCATTCAATGTCGTCCGGCAGAACCTGAAGAATTGTTTGAGCTTACCGGTGCACATGCCGGTTCAATTGGTCCAATAGGACTATCATCAGAAATCACGATTCTTGCTGATTCACTACTTGAACATGCGAATGGTCTAGTAAGCGGTGCAAACAAAGATGGTTTTCATTTGAAGAATATCGATCTTGACAGAGATTGCACTATTTCTGCTTTTGCCGATTTTAGAACAGTGCTCGAAGGCGAACCATGTATTTCCGGTGGAAATCCACTCCGAATCGTAAATGCTATTGAGGTTGGGCATATTTTCAAATTAGGAACAAAGTATTCAGAAGCATTGAATGCAGTGTTTCTTGATGAACATGGAAAAGAGCAACCAATCATCATGGGGTCTTATGGAATCGGACTTGAGCGTATCATTGCATGCGCGATTGAGCAACACCATGATGAAAAAGGAATTGCATGGCCAATATCAATTGCACCATATACTGTGCATTTGATTGGTCTTGGATTGCATAAATCCGAAGAAGCTGTAAACGCATGCAATGCAATTCACAATGCATTGGAACAAAAAGGGATAGATGTGCTTTTTGACGATCGCGATGTATCACCCGGAATCAAATTCAATGATGCAGATTTGATTGGGCTTCCCTTTCAATTGATTGTTGGTGAAAAGGGCTTGCAACAAGGACAATTCGAACTTAAAATCAGAAAAACACATGAGCGCTTGTCAATTGCTATTTCATTGGATGATACAATGGTATCAACTGTGGTGAATGCAATTCAATCGCAAATGAACATAATGGGACAATAATGTCATTACTCGCAGATTTACATACACATACC
Organism: Bacteroidota bacterium; assembly: GCA_041191145.1. Taxonomy (GTDB): domain Bacteria; phylum Bacteroidota; class Ignavibacteria; order Kapaibacteriales; family UBA961; genus UBA961. Next base: position 209 of record JBEEPK010000065.1, on the reverse strand, counting down.
ACATACTCCGATGGGATTCTTTCTCCGGAGCAACTTTTGGATAAAGCCAAGAGTGTAGGTCTGCATTCATTGGCTATCACCGATCATGATACCATGCAAGGGTATATCCATGGTGTGGAATATGCAAATTCCATTGGTATTCAATTGATACCCGGTTTGGAATTGAGTTGTTATGAACAAGGAAGAGATTATCATTTACTTGGATTTTT
>JBEEPK010000064.1:0-11625 GCA_041191145.1 Bacteroidota bacterium | reverse complement strand
GGATTGTCTGCCAATATAATACGCAAGACCAACCGGCAATGTGCGCATTTCAGGAAGAGAAGTAAAAAGGAATGGATATAAAAATGCATTCCATGAACCGAGGAAAGTATAAATCGCCAGAACAGTAATTACCGGCTTGCAAAGTGGAAGCACAATGCGAAAGAAGATATATAGCTCACCGGCTCCATCAATTCTTGCGGCATCTTCGATATCTGCCGGCAAAGCCCTGATATATTGTCGCATGAGGAATATCGCAAATGGAGCAAGAAGTCCGGGGATGATTAATGCCCAAAAAGTATTGATCCAATCAAAAGCAACCATCATACGATACAGTGGTATCATCACCACTTGATGCGGCACCATCATCAAACCCATCACAGATGCAAACAGAATCTTCTTTCCCTTAAATTCATATCTCGCGAATGCATATCCGGCCATGGAACCGAAAATGACATTTCCAATCGTGACCACAAATGCAATAAATAATGAATTCAGAAAATATCTACCAAATGTATCGGTGATGAAGATATCGGCATAATTGGTGAGCGTCGGAATATTCTTGAAGAATTCCAGCGGACTTTGATACAGCTCAGGACTTTCATACAAAGAAAAGAGGAGCATCAATAGCATGGGAATGATCATGGTGATCACCGCAAGCATCAATATTCCATTGATGATCACAGATGAGATACGCTCTTTCATGCCATGATTTCTCACTTTATGACACCCAATTCTCTACCAATTTTCGCAAAAGCTTGAATAGCCTTATCCAAATGCTCTCTTGTATGTGCGGCAGATATCTGTACGCGAATTCTTGCTTGACCTTTTGGAACCACAGGAAAGAAGAATCCAATCACATAAATGTCTTCATCAAGCAATGCCTGAGATAATTTCTGAGCCAGTACAGCATCATATAACATGATTGGAACAATTGGATGCGTGCCCGGCTTGATGTCAAAACCCAATGCAACCATCTGCTCTCTGAAATATTTTGTATTTGATTCCAAAGTATCACGCAATTCTGTCGTGGAACTCAGCAAGTCAAATACTTCTATCGAAGCACCAACAACAGAAGGAGGAAGTGAATTACTGAAAAGATATGGTCTAGATCTCTGGCGAAGCAAATCGATGATCTCTTGTCTTCCAGTAGTGAACCCACCGATTCCACCTCCAAGTGCTTTTCCAAGTGTACCGGTGATGATGTCAACACGACCAATTGCATTACATAATTCCGTGACACCTCTTCCCTTTGCACCCATGAATCCCATGGAATGACATTCATCGGTCATGACCAATGCTTGATATTGATCTGCCAAATCACAGATTTTGTCGAGAGGAGCGATTGTACCATCCATCGAGAACACGGCATCGGTGACAATCATGATGAATCTCGCGCCATCAGCTCTCGCTTCTTTGAGTCTTTCCTCCAATTCTACCATATCACAGGAAGTATAGCGATAACGCTTTGCTTTGCATAATCTCACGCCATCAATGATGGATGCATGATTCAGTGCATCAGAAATGATTGCATCTTCTTCGGTGAGCAATGGTTCAAAAACACCACCATTAGCATCAAAACATGCCGCATAGAGAATGGTATCATCGGTGCCACAGAATTCGGCAATCTTTTTTTCCAGAATGCGATGTATGTCTTGCGTGCCACAAATGAACCGCACGCTCGACATTCCATAGCCATGAGAATCCAAGAAATCTTTTGCGGATTGAATCACGCGTGGATGCGATGACAATCCGAGATAATTATTCGCACAAAAATTGAGAACAGGTTTTTCTCTGCCTTCAACCATGATTTCCGGACCTTGCTCCGATGTGATGATCCTCTCTCTTTTGAGAAGACCGCTTTCTTCAATGGCTGATAATTCAGACTGCAAATGATCTTTGAATGAACCGTACATAATGATATTCTATGAAATGATTGATGCAAAAGTGTATGATTATAGCTCTTCAGACTTCGTGTGAATGACAATTTCCGAATCATCATTACACATGACAAGCAATTCCGATATAGTACGCTCTTTCTTAGGATGCAATATCCCGGGAGCAATTTCCGACAAGGGTTTTAGAACAAATGCTCTTTCATGCATGCGAGGATGAGGAATCGAGATCTGGTCTTTTTCAATTATGATATCACCAAAAAGCAGAATATCGATATCAATTTCTCGCTCATGCCATTTTGGTCTTGCCTTACGGTGTAATTCAGCATGTATCACATGTATCAAGTTCAAAACTTCATCGATTGATGATTCCGTATGACCAATACAAGCACAATTCAAAAATGCAGGTTGATCGGTATATCCAATCGGCTCGGTTTCATAGACATTTGATGATGCAATATCCGGAATGATTTCTGACATTCTCTTGATTGCATATTTCAAAGCCGAGAGTCTGTCTCCAAGATTGGCACCCATAGACAAGGCAATTGGGACACCAAAATGCCGTGCATTATTCATGAGATCTTTGCATCGTATGCTCAACTTCAACATGATCGATGATATGCTTCAAAGGAACGCTGAGTTTTCTGAGTCTCACTGTCACTTTTTCAATGAGTGTAAATCTCTCAAGAACTTCTTTGGAGATCTCATAGCACAATGTTTCAATCAGATTATAGGAATCACCATTGACCAATTCATTGATGCTGAAAACGATCTCTTCATAATTCACAGCTTTGGAAACATCATCGCTGATAACCGCGGACATAGGATTATACCATACATCAACATCTACCTGATATCTTCCACCAAGTGTTTGCTCTTCGGTTTTCACACCGTGATAAGAATAGAATTGAAGATTGCTCAGTGATAATTTTATGAGTGATTTTGCCATGATATTCTCAATATTAAAAACCTTGTTTCTGAATGAAGATTCCTTTATCAACTTTCATGAAGAAGTCTTGATAATACTTTGGATCTTCCACTTGATATACTTCGACGGTTCTGCCTTGATTATCCAGAATCTTTACTTGAAAATTCGCGCGTACTTTTGACTGTTTACCAAATTCAGAAATATTGATGCTTGATTCTATTTGCTTTAGTTTATTGAAAATCTGCTCACCTTGACTTCGATTTCTATCAATACCGCGAAAGAAATTTGACCAAAAATCATTACCACTACCATTGCCACGAAGATCTACTTCTTTTGTGGCGGTGAGTAATCCAAGTTCGAGTTGTGCATTGCGTACAATGAAGCCATCATCTTGCAAAACATTCAGCACGGCTTTCATTACCAGCTTGACATCATTCGTGTCATATTCCCTGGTCTGCACCTGCCTTGTTTGCAATTGCGTTTTTTGCGGTGGTGGTGTGCTTTGCTGATTGATCACCGTACATGAGGCAAGCAATAGCAAAGAAACTATAAATAATGAAATCACATTCATGTTCTTCATTCCTTATGAATTAGAATTTGGAAGCATGATAAGAGAATGATTTGACTTTGCTATTTGCATCGAATTTGATCACGACCGTCAATGTTCTTTGCGTTGTTGCCGCTGCTCCTGATCTTGAAGCAGAACCATATAATACTAGAAATAATCCGCTGGAATTTTCAGAATATGATGCTTCAGTCGCAATTTTGTCATAGACCCAAGTTTCATCACCGCCTTCATCTTTTGTGACGATGTTTGGAGAACCGAGTGCTTCAGCAACTTGTGCTCCACTCATCCCAACACGAACTTCTTTTTGAACCTTTCCTACAGTGATGTCCTGTTCTTTCACAGAATGTAAGTTTGAACGATGGTCCACAGTTGTGCATCCAATGAATGAAATCATGGTGATCATTGCCAAAGCATATACTGTTTTCATGGTATTATCTCCTAAATGTGAATGTTGATGTAATCATCGAATGACATGAATCAGTTTTGTAATCAGAATTCCTTTTGTTACGCTGGTAAGTGTCATGCTAAACACTCCCGATTGCAAATCATTTGGAAGTTTAAAGTCAAGCGATTGTGTACCGACAAATATCGGATATTTCATGATAGCAAGTTCTTTTCCCATTTGATCGGCAAACACAATGGTCATATTTTGAGTTTCAGTTGCTTCAATATCGATTATCACATTGTCATTTGCCGGCTGCGGATAGATTGTTCGAACAGACAATCCCTTGGATTCCTGCAAAAACAAATCAGCACAGATATTGGTGAGTTCCAATGATCCGGAAACATAGTTCATTGACACTGTTCGACTGAAAAAATCCATCGTATCATTGAAAATGATCTTGGTGGTATGCACATCGCTTATCCCTGCAAAACCTGAAATGGTACAGAATGTGCCGCTTTTCGGAATGGTTCCTTCGAATCTGAGCTTGGTGATTCTCTCATCACCGATGACATCTCTAGAAAGAATTTGCATTGTGCCAAATGAACTTGAAATTGAATCAGGCAAGAATAAACCTGCTTTTGAACGGAATTCAAACAATGCTTCCTGTTTGCCGATATATGGATATTTCTCTGTGAGATTGATGCTCACCGGAAGTACAGATCGCCCACGAGGATCTGCCTTAACAGATGGCATGCGTAATGTTGCAGAAGCTGTGTATGGCACAATCCGAATCACCTTTGCACTTGCACATGGATAGAATGAGCAAGCTATGATTTCTCCGCTATCGGGCAATGATCCCGAGAAAGTGATTTCAATATCTCTTTGAGATTTTGGAGGCATGATCAATGGAAGTGGAGTACTAAGCGTAAAAGCATTGCCGGAAATGAATGCGGAATCGAGTCTGACTTCATTCAAAGATGCATTTTGCAAAGTGATTGTTTTCTTCTGTAATTCTGGAATGCAAGCAATGATTCCAGGGACAGAAATATCAGTGCCATCACCATACCCTTTCAAAACCATTGGCACTTCATATTGACTAAGTCCTGAATGAAAAACCAATACTTCTATCAATTCTTCACCCAATATTTTTGGTGAGAATTGTACTTCCACGAATAATGAAGCACCGGGACTCAATACTGAATCTGCAATCTTTGTCAATACTTTTATCGCAGGTGATTTTGTCACGATTTTATTGATGGTAACAGGAACCGGATCATCATTTCGGATGAGTTCAATGGTTTTGGTGACTGTTTCATTGATACATGCAGGACCAAGTTTTTGTCCTTGTGCAATAGGATTGATCGAGCGCAAAATACCATTCGCGCGAATCGGCATGAAGAACTCTTGATTACAATAACCGAAGAATAATGAATCTGTCAGCAAGCCATTATCGCGTGCGAGCACTCTGATATTAATATCGATGCATTTGCCCGGTGCGATTCTGAGTGTATTCGGGATTTGAGAAATCAATGAGAAATGTGTTGCTTCACGGAAATACGCATATTCAACAAAAATATCGCCATTGCCACCATTGCAAAGATTCACGGTCAAAACCGTATCCGTTGGATGCATCATGATTGCATCACCCAAATCAGCAGAAACAATAACCGGTTTTGATGGCTCGATGCGAATGAATCCGATACTTGTGTCTTTTTCCGGGAATGCAAAATCCATCACTTTGAGATTATCGGAAGTTCTTGCGGATGAAGCCAGAGACTTTCCATCAGGACTATATTTGATATCGGTCAAAAATCCTTCATGATTTGCCAATTGTCCAAGAAAGACATTTGTTGGAACGCGCCACACAGAAATTTGTGGAAATCCCGCAAACCCTGTTGCAAGAAATTGATTCGTCGAATTAAAGTCCAATCCAATAATTTCGCTTGCGGAATTTCTGAGAGAACGAACAATTGTTTTTGATGCAATATCAATCACATGTACTTGACTTGCGGAAAAAGAATACAAACTTGGCTCGCTGACTATTGTTCCAGCCGCAAGATATGCTCCATCATTTGAAACAGTCAATTGTGCGATAAGAGGCAAAGCGGGATTGGATATTGTTGTAACCATCTGCAAATTGCTCATGTCCAATACATGTATCGTACCATCAAGAAGCGCAATGCTTCCTGTGATTCCATTACCCGGATTAAATGCAGTGATTGGTTCAGGAAAACTATAGGGTGTGGATTCAGATCCATCTTTGAGAGAAATCCTGCGAATGATCTTCCCTCTTTTTGGGACGAGTAGCAATTCATCCTTGATTCGATGAACAGTGGAGATTTCACCTTCACCAGTGATAGTTTTCAGAAGAATTGGATTGAGTGAACCTCGATTGAATACCGACAGCAATTCTTGTCCAGTGGAAGGAATGCGATATACACCATAGATCGAAGTATCGCTGATATAACCGATACCTAGCCATTCGGAACGGCTGACAGGAAAGGAAATTCCCGAGAGCAAAAATGTATCACGAAGGATGCCATCCACTTTATTCCACTCAGCAATTTTTCCTGATTCATAACCTGCGATGAGCGCATCGCCGACACCATTCCAAGCAATTTTGGAAACAGGCGCTTTGAGAGCGGGATGCAGCAATGTTTTTTGATCAAAATTTCCAAGCTCTTGTCTGACGCGAAGTCTTCCCGAGTCCGTAATCGTGCCCGGTGTGCGCCATAAAAACACGCTATCCATACTGAAGCCGAGCGTATCCCAGGTTTTGCCATTGTCGGGAGTCCAATCAACATATGTCGGTGCGCCCACTCTATATCCTTTCCATTTCACTTGAAATGGAGTGCATGGAGTGAGAATGATTGAAGTATCCGGCTCGAGTATATTCAAAGAGCGCACTTCTTTCATTTCAAAGCCATTTGCTCTAAGCAAGAGATAATCTTTTTGTCCACCCTCATAATGAAGGACGGCATACTCTTTATAATAACCCGATCTACTTGGCTTGAAGATGATATCGAAATAATATCCCACTGCGGGCGAAAGTCCAACGGGTGGTGGATTGGTGGACACATAAGATCCAATCCATCGATAGGAAAAATCAGGATGAGAGAAGGTAATTGAGTCAAGATTTGCACTTATTTCTACCCCTCGATCATTTTTTTTGGCACCAATTGCCTTTACGAGTAATGTGGTATACTCTTGATATCCTTCTGGGACAGAGCCAAAATTGAATTCTTCAATTTGAACGCTGAATGGATCACAAAAGCGTACTTGACTGATCCCATTTCTATAATGTCTTCCGACAATCGTACCAGTCCCGATAGTTGTTGACACAACGAACTCCGCTCGATTTCCTCCCTCGGAACGCGTAATCCATGTCACCTCTTGATATCCTTGTGCATCGGGTATTGACACAGAAGTGGCTTTGGAGCTGAAATTACTCTCAATGATGGTGAGTTCGGAATTGGAAAAAGTATAGGGAGCACCATTTGCACTGACTCGAAGCCATGCGCGCAAAATGGGATAATTTGCTGAGTCAATCGTGACGGAAATTGGTATCAATTGACGAATTTCGACTGTCACTTGCGAATAGCTTGAGGTGATAATCGCAAAGAAAGAAATGATAAAGAATATGAAGTATTGTGGTGTCATAGTATTTGAATGATCATTTAACCGTGTATAAGACACTTTAAGTCTCAAGAGGTTTCACTTCGGTGCGATCATTCAGAAAAAAAACTTTAAAAAAGATGAGATCAGGTATGATGACAAGCACGAGAGAACCTGTATCGCGGGTAAACCATGTGGCAAAACCCTCGGCGGGCACAAGTGCTTTCACGATTTGACCGGTCAAAGTCCACATGATGATAAATACCAAAAAGAAGATGGCTAGGGCCATGAAACCTTCACGCAATTTGCCTTCTTGCCATCTTTTCGTGAAGGCATACAGTCCGGCCATTGCATGTACATGAAATATGAAGAGTTCTATCATGTGAACTGAAAGTGTTGTTTGACAAGAAACATGGCAAAATTATGGAATTGAACGAGAAATTCAGCCTTCTGTGCACAAGTCTTCCTACTGAGGACAAAGCACGAGAAATGGCGCGACACATTATTTCGGCACAATTGGCTTTTTGTTGCTGGATTCGACCATCGCATATCGCCCTATATTCCTGGGAAGGCGCTTTGCAAGAGGAATCCGAAGTGGAATTGATTTGTAAAACTTTTCATGATACAACAGAGGCATTGCGCGATTATTTGATGTCCAATCATGCTTATGAAGTTCCATATATCGGTGAATTTGAGGGTTATTTGGGTAATAAAGACTATATAAAGTGGTCAAAGGGAGTCATTTCATCATAATCACGGGGAAGAACATGAAAAAGGGATTGAATGTGCAATCGGGGGAAATATCCATGATTTCCGAGAAAATGCGCTCTGAGCGTTCCATTCGGGAATGGCGGCAAGATGAGAGACCGCGCGAGCGATTATTAAATTATGGTCCAAACACCGTCAGTGACAGCGAATTATTGGCGATTTTGATTGGTTCTGGTTCACATGGAATGTCTGCTTTGGACATTGCCAGAAACATGTTGGACAATTATCAGAGCATCATGGATTTGGGTTCACGATCAATTCGGGAATTATGTTCGATCAAGGGCATGGGCATGGCAAAGGCAATCGGCATAGCAGCGGCTTTTGAGCTTAGCAGGAGGTTTCAGCAGGAATCTTTCAATCCAGGAATGATATTGCAATCACCGGATGATGTTGCAAGATATTTCATACCAAGAATGCGTGGAGCACGCACGGAGAGTTTTTACATCGCATTATTAAATACTTCAAACATTGTATTTTCAACAAAGAAAATCAGTGAGGGCTCATTAAATTCGAGTATTGTTCATCCGCGCGAGGTATTTCGGACGGCGATTATCGAGAGTGCTGCATCGATTATTGCATTACATAATCATCCATCGGGAAATACCGAGCCGAGCAATGAGGATATATCACTTACTGAGCAATTACGACAAGTCGGCAATATGATGCATATACCTTTGCTGGATCATATCATCATTGCCGGTGATACATATACAAGTTTGCGTGAACGAGGTTGTTTCCCCTAGGAAGAATATGGGTTTTTCAATTGTACAAACATATTTGAATGGCATTCATCTCATCAAGGCTGATGTCTATGAAGATGATCGCGGTGTATTTATGGAGTCTTATCATAAGGACTCTTTTGCCGAATTGGGTATCACCGATGCATTCGTCCAAGAAAATCATTCCATTTCAGCTTTGGGCGTGATTCGCGGCATGCATTTTCAGTGGGAGAAGCCCATGGGTAAATTACTCAGAGTGACTTCCGGCAGGGCGCATATTGTGGAGATTGACATCAGAAAGAATTCTCCTACTTTGGGTCAGCATATTCACATTGAACTGTCTGCCCAAGATCCATATCAATTATGGGTTCCTGCGGGATTTGCCAATGGTTTTATGTCCATGGAGCATGGCACCGAGATGATCTATAAATGTACGGCGATCTATAATCCAAAAGCAGAATCTGGCATTCTTTGGAATGATCCCACATTAGCTATTGAATGGCCTGTTCACGAGATAGACACTGAACCTATACTTTCGCCTAAAGACCTGCAAGCTCAAACACTTGCGGAATGGCTTTCAAGACCGGAATCCTCATCTTTTCAATTTTGAAATTGCATCAAAGAATTTTCCTTTTGCATTTCTACCCAAATTCCCTATTTTCGCCATCTATTCTTTCGAGAATATGGTTCGGTAGCTCAGTTGGTAGAGCAGCGGACTGAAAATCCGCGTGTCGGGGGTTCAATTCCCTCCCGAACCACGACCCATAAAAAAAGGCATCCATATGGATGCCTTTTTTTATTTTGGGGTAACCTTAGGTATCTCGATAACTTTATGGAATGAATTGTATTTCACCTTGTGTTAACAAAAGTGATGAGTTAAATTCGGAATGTGAGTTAGTACCGAAAGACATTAATGGAAGTACATATATTATATATTTAATTAAACAATTGAGAGATTCCAATGAAGAGTTTGATGGTTTTTGTTTTTTTGACAATGTTACTGATTGTAGGTTGTGAAGAAAATTCTGTAAATAATCCAAATCCTACTGTTTCTGATTCAGTATTTACAGATATACGGGATGGGAGAAAATACGGAATTGTAAAAATTAACACACAAGTTTGGATGTCTGAAAACTTACATGTTAGTAAATATCGAAATGGAGATACAATTCGTCATGCACGTACTTTAGATGAATGGCTAGATGCTGGAAACAAGCAAGAAGGTGCTTGGTGTTATTATGATAATGATCCCAAGAATGGAGAAAAGTATGGTAAGCTGTACAATTGGTATTGTGTAAAAGATGCCAGAGGCCTTGCCCCTGCTGGTTATCATGTACCAAGTGATGCAGAATGGACTGTCCTAACAAACTTTTTAGGAGGAGAAGACCTAGCAGGCCAAAAGATGAAGAGTACAACGGGTTGGTCTAATAATGGTCATGGCACTAATAGTAGCGGATTTAATGGTTTGCCGGGCGGTAGCCGTATTGAAGGTGGAAATTTCTTAGGCATTACTGATGGTGGTAGTTGGTGGAGTTCTTCTGAAAGCGACGGTTATGCTTGGAATCGTAATCTGGACTATTATGATGAGACTATGGTGAATAGGAACACCTTTAATAATTACGATGGCTTGTCTGTTCGTTGTTTGAGGGATTAGTCCCTTGCCCATTTGGGGCAAAAACCCCAAAAATATAGTAGAAAAACTATAAGGGTTCTGATACTTACTAATTTCCGAAGCCCCCACCTTTGGGCCCCCGCTAGTGTAGAAGCGAGGATTGAAGCGACATCTGAATGAGGTGCGGCAAAAAACCGAACCACGACCCCATAAAAAAAAGGCATCCATATGGATGCCTTTTTTGCTTTACAGATATTTCAATCGTTAATTCACAATTACTTTCTGAATGAATACAGTATTATTCATATGGACTCTTAGCATATACATGCCGGAATTCAAAGATTGTACAGGAATCATGCATGATTCACTTCCCGCTTGCAATGTATTGGAATAGTGAATTGATCCCAAAATATCGAGTAATTCAATTGTAATATCTTGATTCGATTTTTCTGAAAAACGCAATTGCAATTGATCTGATTCGCCGGTAGGATTGGGGGAAACATTGAAACCAGCGATTTCATCCTTATCATCAACACTTACATTTGTGCGAATGCTTAGGGTTGCAATATCTGTTGTGTCAAAACAACCATCAGTTGCAACAATACAACGGAATGGTTGATTGTGATTAAACAATGTGCAATTCAAGACATTCAATACAGGAGTTTTTGTACCAAGATATTGGAATATGTCTTGCATATTCTGGAAACCTGTACCAAGATTTGTTTGCCATTGATAGGTAGTTCTTTCATTATTAGTACCAGCTGCGAATATTGCATTGGTCTGAATGAGGACCAATGTGTCTTTAGGTGATTCAACTACTACCTCTGCGGGTTGCCCAAGAGAGATAAATGTTTCGGCAATACAACCTTTTGCGTCAATAATAACTGCTGTATATGTACCAGCTCCAACACCTACTACTCTTTCTGTATATCTAACCGGTTGTGTATTCCATACCACTGTATATGGCGGGGTTCCACCAGTCGGTGTTGGAATGCTGATGATACCATCTGAAAATCCAAAACAACTCACTTGATTCTCAACAATTGCAGATCCTACTTCAACTTTGGAATTAGGTTCCGTGATTGTCACTGTTGATTGCGCGCTACAACCTTTGGCATCTGTGACTGTAACTGTATAT
>JBEEPK010000063.1:0-10530 GCA_041191145.1 Bacteroidota bacterium | reverse complement strand
CTTCCACCAGCCACATACATGATATTCTCATTTGCATGGTCCAATGTGAAAGGATTGATAAAGAGATAATCTTTCCCACCGGCAGGATCTATTCTACCTTTTTCGAGGATATTCCCTTCATCATCCAATTTCATGGCAACGATTCTTCCCTGCTGAGCAGACATATAATATCGGGATGCATTCTTGGCAATTGCGCAAAATGCTCCATCATAGGTTAATGTCATTTTCCACGGATCAAGTGGATTGAGTCCTTTCGTGAAATATGTCCCATTGTCCTGCAATCCACCCATGATCGTTTTGCGAAGCTGATCGCCATGATCAATTGCTATGGTATAGAATTGCGAAGTGATATATGATTCATTGATTTCTCGCCAAGTAGTTGCTCCTTTGATGCAATCATCGGTGATTTGGAGTCCGCCATCATTTGCTGAAATCGCTTTTTGTGGATCTGATTTGAGAAATATAAGTGCATGTTGATCCGGATGTTGCGAGGGATAAATGTCAAAGTAGGGTCTTTTTGTGCCTGGTTTATAACCACCAATCCATGCTGTTTGCAATGTATCTTTAAATCCACTGGATGAACGAAAGAGATTTGTTCCACCGATGAATAACACATTGGTATCGATCGGATGAACTTTCACAACCAAATCATAACCGGACTGTGTGATGAGATTACCGAATTCGCCGCCAAGATTTGGAAGATTCAAGGATCTGTCTTCCCATGAACCACCTGAACCCGAACCATCACCAGATACATATCGATATTGCCATAAACTATTCCATTCGACATCACCTCTGAAATTTGTGGAGCGTTTTCCGGAATTGGGTGTAAATCCAAAAAAGAATAGTTGATTTTCATCTTTGGGATTGACTTCAATTACAATCCGATATGATTCCGCGGGAAATTCGGCAGGAGTGATATTTACCCATTTGACTCCATCGATTGATCGCCAAATACCTTTCACTTTTGAGGATGCGCCACCTCCACCAATTTGACTCATCGTTGCATAGACTATACCGCTTGGCGTGACTACTACATCCGTGAATAATGAAAATTGATTGCCGAGTCCGCCGAGTACTGCACGAAATGTTTTGCCACCATCAGTAGAGCGATGTATTCCTCCGAGAGCAGTTGCTGCATAGAGTTCATCTTGCTGAAGATTGGATTGATCCATTGCGACTGAATACACAAATTCAAAAGCTCCATCCCATGTATTCGGTGTTTTCGATTGCGTAGATGACAATAATTCCCAAGATTCACCCGCATCGGTGCTGAGATAGATTCCATCGCCATTAAGATCTGATGAATTGCCATAGAACTCGCCTGTTCCTGCATACCATCTTTGTGTTTTACCGGGTCTTTGATCTTGAATGATGCTTGTTATTGATGGCAATTGATTATTACGGAGTGTCTTTCTCCATGTTTTCCCTACATCAGTGCTTTTGAATATTCCACTGGATATGCCTGCGGCAATGAGTGTCTGTTCATTGGTTATGTCCTGTGCTATGGCTCTGGTTCTACCTCCCAAGGCATTTGGTCCGGCAAAAGACCATTGATCATTTGCTTGCACTTTTGCATATGCATCGGAAGTTGCATTTCCTTTGAATCGATTGGCAAATGCCAATTCATTCGCTCTTGCATTTCGAGGAATCTCACCTGTTGCTGGATCCGCCAATATCATGCGCATATAGCGTTCTCTTGGACCAATCTCCAGAGCCGATTCGGATGTGGAATCCTGATAAACAAAAGGTATAGTGGCTGTAATCAATGCCAAGGAAAGAATAAGTAGAAGTTGTTTCATGAGCGTAGAAGTAATGAATAAGATTCTGCTTCCATGAGAAAATGCTGTGCGATAGCTGAAGAACTAGGCGAATCATAATCCATTCTCTCTGGGTGCCATTGAACACCAAGAAAAAAGGGTTTGCCTGTTGGATCAGACCATTCAATCGATTCTATGATGCCATCCGGAGCTTGTGAAGAAGCAATGAATATGTCGGGAAGCATTGTAACTGCTTGATGATGTGCGCTATTAACGATCGTTTCTTCTGTCTTGATCAGTTTATGTACCAATGTTCTTGGTTCAATGATGATTGGATGCATTCCATCCTTGCCATCAACCTGATGATGTTGATATTCGGTACTCACATCTGTTGGAATGTCAATGATGAGCGAAGAACCATGCATTACTGCGAAAAATTGTTCTCCTCGGCAAATCGAGAGAATGGGAAGATTCACATTGAGTGCAATCTCTTGAATCAATGTTTCTCTTTCATCTCGCTCTGGTTCAGTTTTACATTCAGCGATGCGATGCTCCATCCCATATTTTGCTGGATGAACATCTGCTCCACCGGTAAACACCAATCCACTGCATGTTTGAAGTATGGATGAATAGTCCTCTTTGGGATATTCATTCAAAGCAATGAATTGTATTTCTTCGCCAAAATGGCTTAACCACTTTTCATAATTCGATGGTCCATTTGCTTGCTGTATATGAGAAAATGCAATAATCATGTTGATGGAATAAATGGTGAACAAAGTCTGATGATTCTTGATATCAATTCTTCCTTGCCTTCGATGCATTCATATAAGACAGGTATGCCAAGAACACGAATTCCTTTTGATGCAAAATGTGAAGAATATGCCTGTAATTTTACTGCATCTTTTGAAGTAATGACAATCGTAGAGCATTGATGTTTGATGGCTTCATCACAAAGTTGCTCAATCAATGATGCATCATAATGAGCATGATCTTTCAACCAATGATGATGTTTGACTTGTATGCCATTCTTTGTCAATGAGTCCAGAAAACGCTCCGGATTTGCAATGCCCGCAATTGCCATGACAGGATCAGTGATCTCACAATGAGAATATTCATGGACTGATGACACATATTCATCCAATGAATATGCTGCTTTTATAGAAGATGCTGTTCTACAAAACAATGCACTTGATTTCATGTAAGAAGCAAATGCTTCTCTTGGTGCATCATCCGTACAAACAATGATATCTGCTCTGTTGAGAGATGCAAGAGGCTCACGCATTCTTCCGAATGGAAGTAGTGAATCAGTGAGATCTTTCTTGCTAACGAGTACTATATCAATATCTCGCGCAATTTTTCTGTGCTGAAAACCATCATCAATCAATATCGGAGTTGCGAAATGGTTAATGCTTTTATACTTGGGTTTATTTACGATAACTGTTTCATAAAGGCCGGTAAGAGCATGCATATACACTTCATCACCCGCTTCATCCGCAGTGATTTCGGGTCTTAACTTCCCTTCTGAAACCACAATGACTTCTCCGATGCTTGATCTTCCATATCCACTTGAAAGGAGTGAAACTGGAATATTCAGATCTCGCATGATTCGTGCAAGCATGAGTGTGAATGGAGTTTTTCCTGTTCCACCGACTGCAAGATTTCCAATACTTATCACAGGCACATTTGCTTTGACTACACTGAAGAAACCTTTGTCGAAACAATGATTTCTGATATTAATCACGGATCCATACATATGGATGTTCCATTCAAAAGTGATTCGCATTTTGAAATTACGGAATCTATGTATTCTTTTTCAGTGTGATTTTGTGGTATGGAAAGAGAAATATACTCTATGTGAATCTTTGCAAATGGAAGCGGTAATCTGAATCTATCCCAACTTTTTTGAAATACAAATACTCGAGATTCATTGATTTTCGCGAGATATAATGGCACTCCGGCTCTTTGTGCCGCTATAACTGCTCCGGCTTTGAATGTTCTGCGGGGTCCTCTGGGACCATCCGGCGTGAGAAGAAGCGTAGATCCATTCTTTACTTGTTGTACTGCCTCTGCCAAAGCTTCTTTTCCTGAATTCGAACTACTACCACGAACAGTCGTGATTCCCCAATATTTCAATAATCGAGACAGTATGCTTCCATCTTTGCTTTGTGATACCAGTGCTATGGAATGTAGATTTCCATGATGATGCCAACCCGGGAGCATATACTCATGCCAAAATGCAATGACCGATGGTTCTGTTCCGGGAATAGCACCACTTTGAGTATATCTCCAAGTGCTTGCTATCAATCGCAGAAGAAGGAAGCCGGCTTGAATGAACATGGCTATTTCCTTAATCCAAGAATATCGGCAATCATATGTGCTGCTCTTTCCGAAGCGCCCGGTCCTCCTAACATCGACCTAATCTCGTCAAACCCTTTGATTTGATGATGAAGCTCTTGTTCTGATAGAAGTGATAATATTCCGCTCAACATCTTATCAGGATTCGCATCTTTTTGAATGAATTCTGGTATGAGTGTTTTCCCAAGTAGAATATTTGGAAGTGCGATCCATGGTAATGTGATTTTTGATCGGGAGATTTGATATGAAATCCATGATGTGGAATAATAACTTATCATGGGCATATTCATCAAAGCCGATTCCAATGTACTGGTACCCATTTTGACAATTCCCGCTTTGGCAATGGACATGATTTTTGGGGTATCATGAGAAATCTGACTTTTCGAATTGATCGAATTCTGCACTACTTCATGCAAATGTTTTGGAATGCAATACACAGGTTCATATGACCTGGATATTAACTCATTGGCAATCGGTTCCAATATCGGAAGATGATGTTTGATTTCTTGCATTCGAGAGCCAGGCATGAGACATATCAATGAAGAGTCTCTTTCTTGAGAGCTTTCCTTCATATACGATCTATCTATCAGAGGATGACCAACAAATGGTGCATATACGGAATGTTTTGCGAAAAAAGCTTCTTCAAATGGAAGGACTGTTAATACTGTGTCATATGCTTGTTGCACCTGTTCAATTCTAGACTCACCCCAAGCCCATAATTGGGGAGCGATATAGCAAATAGAGTGTATATTCAAAGATTTGGCAAATGCACCGAGACGCATATTGAAACCTGGATAATCGATTGCAATGAATGCATCATATTCACCATTACTTATTGCCTGCTTGGCTTGCCGTAATATCGAAAGTAGTTTTGGATAGGATTTAAGTACTTCCAGAAAACCTGAAACATTCAATTGTGAAAATTCCACAATTGAGCGAAGTCCACGAGCTTCCATCGAAGGTCCGCCAATGCCTTCGATGATGCAATCAGGCATGAGCAATTGCAATTGCTCCATGAGCAAAGCACCATGTTTATCTCCGGACATTTCGCCGGCAACTATGAATATTCGTTTTGACATCTTGCAAAAATACATCCTCAGAACATACATAATGGCTTGATAGATGGGAAACTCGTATTTTTGCCATGTCTTTAAAGATAAAGGCATATTCAATAATAGTAATGGGTCATTCCAATGAAGGTACTAACTCCACTTTTTCTATGCTTTGGACTGTTCTTGCTGAATGCATGTACAAAACATCCCGACATGGCTGAATTTGCCACTTTGAAAGCTGAAATGTATATGCGAGCCGGCGAGATGGACAATGCTCAAAAAGCTGTAGGAGAAGCACTTACAGAAAATCCTTCGAGCATTGAAGCACATGTAGTGCAAAGTAAATTGTATCTCCTTGAAAATAAACAAGATAAAGCCATAGAGCAATTGGAGAAGGCAAAAGCTATTGATGCCAAGAATCTTGATGTATTGTATTCTTTGGGATATGTTCTCACAAGAAAGGGAGAATATGACAAAGCAATTGAAGTGTATAATTCCGCAATTGAAATCAAACCGGATTCAGCTCTTGGTTTCAATAATATCGCGGTTACATATCATACCAAGAAGGAATTCAAGAAATCAATCGATCAATTGAAAAAAGCGCTCAAATTAAGCCCTGAGTTTGTAGAGGCCCATTATAATATGGGCAATAGTTATGCGATGCTTGGTCAACTTCAAGATGCTTTGAATGCTTATAATAAAGCCATTGAATTGAATCCCAAATACACCGATGTATATGTGGAATTGTCGGCAATTCAAAATAGGCTCGGAAATCCGGCTGAGGCTGGAAATAATGTGGGTTTATATTACTTCTGGAGAAATGAATATCCACAAGCAGTGAAGGCATTTTCAGATGTAATCAAAGCTCATCCTGATCATGCAGTTGCACATAATAATCTTGCTGTTTGTTATGATAAGATGGGTAATCAAGAAATGTCATTACAGCATTTGAAACAATCTGCTTCGCTTGGATATGCTCCTGCTGCTGAAATTTGCAGAAAAAACAATATTGCTTTTTAAAAAGTAATGTTCAGGCCGATTCCCTGAGGAGATATGCTTATGGATTGCATTATGGACATCAATTCTTTTCCATGATGCACATTCACTCCATAGAGAATTGCATCAAATGCAAACAGAAAAGCGCCTTGTAAGATGATTGCATTGCCGAAGCCTTGTAATCGCTCAGGATTAGCTGAAGATTTGGCTCTTTCTTTGAGATAGAATCCGCCAATGATATAGGCAAGATCTAGACCGGCATTAACTGCTAGAATGGTTTCGATTGAATGTTGTTCTTGTATAGTTGCTGATAATGTTGCTGGAATTGTATGAGAAAAATATCCCATTCCGGCTATTCCGGCATTGACAATATTCCAACCGGCATTCATTTGCCAGAAAGCCTGTTTTTCACCAGTAGTGGAAAATGAAGCAATGGAGCCGATCGCGATATTTGACAATGCCCATAAACCAAGGGTTTGCATCCCTGTTTTTTGAATTGCGATTCTTTCCATATTAAATGATTGAAGAAGAGAATCATATTGTTCCGCAAAAGCTGATATGCTCATGCAGATCATGCAAAAACAACTCACAATGGTGAATTTTATGAAATGTGTTTTTTCCATACTAAGTACCTTAATAATCTTCGTATCGAACATACCTATGACTTCCTATGTTCCTGATGACATGAGTGCAATAAAAATCACTGCAGATTCATTGAAATCCATCCGAATGTATAAGGAAGCGATACCGTATTATGATTCACTTTTGATCAAAAATGGGAAGCAATTTGAAATTCTCAAAGCCAAGGGTGAATGTTTGGCTCAAATTGGTGAAATCAGTTCCGCAATATTTGTTTATAAATCAGCTTTGGAGATTGACTCAATGGATGCCAATCTCTGGAAACAGATTGGTGATGCTTATGCATTCGGAAATATTCCATCTTCAGCAATCAAATCATATGCTCGTTCAATTACAATCAATCCAAAGCTAAGTTATGCATATTCCGCGATGGGAACCGCATATAATCAAATGAATATCACTGATACTGCTGAAATGGCTTTCAAGAAAGCATTGGAAGTTGATTCACTCAATCATGAAGCTTGGTATAATTTGTCATTCATTCTTAATTCCAAAGGCAATGTATCCGGCGCAATGGAGAGTTTGAAAAAATCTATCTCTGCAAAGTCTGATTTTGCGCCCGCATATAATAATTTGGGAATGCTCTATTATGGAGCAGGTTTTCCCGATAGTGCAATTGCTTCCTTCAATTCAGCAATCCTCAATGATAAGTCAAATGCGAATTATTATAACAATGCTGGACTTGCTTGTTTGGAACACCGTGATACCATCACCGCATATCGATTTTTCAAGAATGCTCTTCTATATGATTCTATGCATGTAAAGGCACTCTATAATGCTGGATTGACCTCATATTATCTACTCCAATATTCAAATGCCATTCAGTTTATTCAAAAGGCATTGATCATTCAACCAAAAGTGCCGGAATATTGGTATGCTCTTGGATTGGTCCATGCATCCAGAAATGAAAAACATATTGCCGCAGGATATTGGAATCAATGTTTACAATTGGATAAAGACAATCCCAAGTACTATTATGCAATTGGTTCTCTCTATGATGAAACCGCAAAAGATGTAAAAGTTGATTATTTCACAAAGGCGGCAAATCTTGGAGATGAAAAAGCAAAAGCTTGGCTTGATGCTCAAAAAATCGGTAAAGAAGAGAACAAAGGAAATATCAAATCGAAAAAGAAAAAACGATGAGCAGATTTTCCATGCGTGATAGGTTCTTTGGCGAAAGATTGGTTCCACCCATATCACAAGTATTATGGATGATATCGGGTGTTTTCTGCATATTCATGATGTATAATGTCCTCACCGTATTCATTGATCTCACAGATAGAAAATCCACGAATGGTGAAATACTGTCTTATGTTGAATTACCCGGAACAGATAGATTTCATCCAAAGATTCGATTTTCGGATGCAAATGGAAATTTCCACGACTTTGTCGACTCAAATGGTGCAACTGCCCCATTGTATTTGATTGGTACGATAGTTCAAGTTGATTATGATCCCAAGAATCCTCGTATTGCAGAAATGACCACGCTCTATTATCGTTGGGGTTCCACAATAGGACTTTTCTTCCTTATGATGATTTTCTGGGTACTTGGTTCACGATTTACATATAAGGTTCATGCATGAAAGCATTGTATTTCATAGGAATTGCCGGAACTGCAATGGGTAATCTAGCCATCGCACTTTCGCAAAGAGGATTCAGTGTCTCAGGCAGTGATGCAGGAATTTATCCTCCGATGAGTACCATGCTTGAAGACCATGAGATTATCTGTTTTCATGAATACTCAGAAGAAAATCTTATATCCGTCAAGCCCGATCTTGTCATCATCGGAAATGCGATGAGTAGAGGTAATGTTGAAGTAGAATATGTGCTGGATAATCGCATTCCTTATGCATCTATGTCTGAAATCATTCATGATGAAATCATTGGATCGAATTCTGCAATTGTGATTACAGGTACTCATGGTAAAACAACCACAACATCCATGACCACAATGATTTTTGAGCAAGCCGGTAAACAACCCGGTTTTGTGATAGGTGCCAAGCCCGGAAATTTCCCGTATGGATGCAGGCCAATCCCTAGAGAACTTCATGAATCAGGCATGGGTGTATGCATCATAGAAGGTGATGAATATGACACCGCATTCTGGGATAAACGAAGTAAGTTTTTCCATTATCCACCATCGATCGCTGTAATCAATGCTATTGAATATGATCATAGTGATATTTTTTCTTCAATTGATGAGATTCTCAAATCATTTCGATTATTCTTGAGACTCATTCCAAGTAATGGAATCTTGCTTCTCAATGCAGATGATACACAAGCTCGTCAGATGCAAGAATATGCACATTCGAAGGTTGAAACATTCAGCACTGAAGGAATAGGTGATTGGAATGCTCGAATAATTAACCAGATGGATGGATATACAATCTTTGAATGTTCCTATCTTGGCGAGTCTCTTGGTGAATATTCCATATCAATGATTGGTTCTCATAATGTACGCAATGCGCTTGCCTCCTTTGCTTGTGCATATCACTCCGGGATTGTTCCTGAGGATATTCGAGCAGGTTTAGAAGCTTTCATTCCTCCCAAAAGAAGATTGGAAAAGATTGGGATTTGGAATGATTGTATCATCATAGATGACTTTGCGCATCATCCAACTGCGATCAAGGAAACCGTAGGAGCATTGGCGAAAGCATATCCTGAAAAAAACATACATGCTATTTTTGAACCAAGATCCAATACGACAACCAGAAATATATTTCAAAAAGAATTGGGTGAATGTTTCCTTGGTGTGAAGAGCATAGTGCTTGGTCCAATCAATCGTCCGGAGCGCTTCAAAGAAGATGAACGATTGAATGTCAATCAATTCATTTCTGATTATGAAATGCATGATATCTCAGTGAAGGCAATTCGAGAAGAATCTCATGATTGGGGTATTCATGCCATTGAATTTTTAACACAGAAAGCAAATAAAGGCGATATCATACTCTTGATGAGTAATGGAAATATCGGTACTTTGCGAACCCTTTTAACGTAATTACACATAACTATCAATCTCTTGTATCATGTTAAATTCAGCACCTTTACCCTATCGCGTTCTGCTCTATTACAATTATGTGCATATTGAAGATCCTGTTGCCGAAAGTGCATCTCATCGGGAATTGTGTAATTCTTTGGGACTCAAAGGAAGAATACTTTTTGCTCATGAAGGAATCAATGGTACGGTTTCGGGAACCATTGAAGCCACAAATGAATATATGCGCATCATGCATCAAGATTCGCGATTTTCTGATCTATGGTTTAAGATAGATGAAGAAGAGGATCATGTATTTAGAAAGATGTTTGTTCGCCCCAAGAAAGAATTGGTGACATTCAGACTTGAACAAGATGTGAATCCTCTTGAGAGAACAGGAACCTATCTTGAGCCAAAGGAATGGAGAGCATTAATGGATGATCCTGATGCAGTGATCATTGATGCGCGCACAGATTATGAGTGGGACTTGGGTCATTTTGAAGGAGCAATTCGTCCTCCGGTTGATTCATTTAAAGACTTCCCTACCTGGGTCAGAGAGAATCTCGCGGATGTAAAAGATAAAAAAGTCATGACCTATTGCACCGGTGGTATTCGCTGTGAAAAGTTCTCTGCTTTCTTACTCCAAGAAGGATTTAAGGATGTCTATCAATTACACGGTGGAATCGTGAATTATGGCAAAGATTCGGAGGTAAAAGGAGAAAAATTCGAAGGAATGTGTTATGTATTTGATGAA
>JBEEPK010000062.1:0-10802 GCA_041191145.1 Bacteroidota bacterium | reverse complement strand
ATTACCCATGTTCAATGATATCGTCCGCGAAGTATATGCCGAGCTCGAGAAAACCGGAATGCATTTGCTCAGAGCAATATCTCAATATTTGCATTTACCTGAGACATATTTTGATGTGCATGTCCACAATGGTAATTCCATTCTGAGGGCATTACATTATTTTCCAATAACAGATCCCGATTCACTTGCTCCTGATGCAGTTCGTTCAGCGGCACATGAAGACATCAATCTCATTACTTTACTCATTGGTGCAAGTGCCGATGGTTTAGAAGTATTAACAAGAGAAGGGAAGTGGTTTCCCGTGAGAGCACAAGGTGAAGATATTGTTGTGAATGTTGGTGACATGTTGCAACGCCTCACGAATAATGTACTCAAATCAACCACACATCGCGTGGTGAATCCACCAAGAGAATTACTCGGAACTTCACGATTCTCGGTTCCCTTTTTCTTGCATCCAAAATCTCATATGGATCTCACATGTCTTGAATCATGTATCACCGAAGATAATCCAAAGCAATACTCAAATATGACAGCCGGAGAATATCTCGATGAACGATTACGAGAAATTGGATTAAAGATGTAAAAAACAAAGGCATGATCTTTTTGAATCATGCCTTTTGTTTTATCTATTGATCAAGAGTTTTTCCATCACCGTCTGCTCACCATCATTGTATCGTATCATGTACATGCCATTCGGAAATTCCCCAATCGGAATTTGTGTGGTATATTCCTGATAGGAATCCTGGGCATATGTTGGAACTGAAAATAATCGTGTACCCAAGACATCCAACAATTCAATGACACCATTTCTTCCCGGTGAAAGCATTGCTCTGATTGTAATCACATCTTCATTTCCAACTGGATTTGGAAAGACAGACATCATAGATGCATTTCCCATGATTCCTTCAGCAATGTCTGTGAGACTATATACCCTCACAGTAATCATTGTATCTTTGACGCAAGCATACTTATTTGTCTCTGTCACTTTGATATAAGCCAAACCGGGATCTTTGAAATTGACAAGAATAGAGGAACCACCATTTGAACTTGCTAGCTCAGCATTACCAGTCACTTCCCACTGATATATACTTCCATCATGATATTCTGTGTAGTATGCATGATTGACTTGTCTTTGGTGAATTTTGGTTTGACCAAATATGTCAACAAATGCTTCTGAAACTTCCACTTTGATTGAATCAATAAAGGCATTCTTACCATGCTTTGTGGTGAGATAATATGTAGTTGGAGTTGAAGGTGAAACAGTGATTGTGGAATCTGTTGACCCTGTTGACCATTCATAAGACATGATTGATCTCTTTGGTTGAACAGCATAGATTGAATCCAACATCCATGATGGAAATTGACTCATGTCAACGCCCATGTCTGTTCCATTCTCTCCAGCACCAATCAATGATGAATTGTTTGCAAGTTGAAAATCAAAAGCATTCGGATTGACAAATTGTGGATCTGTTTCGATATTTCCTATGCCTGTGAATCCAGTGCCATTTGAATATTCAAATGTGAGAGCATCTTGATTTCCGGAGATGTGATTTCTTCCATTATTATCCTGCCCACTGAAAATAGAATTTTTTACGATTCCGGTGTGATCAAAGGTTGGATTGTGAAGATATCCGGATACATTATTATAAAACACACTATGATCAATCAAACTCGGTCCACTCCATGTAGTACCGGTATACACCAAACCAATTGTTGTTTTATTATTGGCAAAAATAGAATTGCTTAGTTTTTTTGAATGATGAATCTCTACAAGATGATCTGCTGTATTGTTTTTGAATACACAATTGCTGATCCCTGAGGGTGGATTTGAATAATGACCATTTGCATGTAGAATCTTGGTATTATTATCAAATACGCATTGATGTATTGTTACCGTTTTTCTATCAGATAAAATGACATTGCCATTGCCATTACAGTTTCGGAATACACTTGTTTCTATAATGCTTTCTTCTACATTATACACTTCACCCATGCCAAATGCTAAATCATCTCCATCGGCTTTACTTTCAAATACACAGTTCTTCAATGTTATGCCGGAATGATTATCGACATAGACAAGATTACCACGATCATTGGATGACTGATTGAGATTGTCTTGTTTGATGACAGTTCCAAACACATTGATTTCAAAATAGGATTGAACGCCTTTATCGATGATCTCAAGAGCCAAGATGTTTTCACCATCTTTCATGTATTCTTTATTGATGAATCCCTTGAAGTCCCATCTATTCGGACTATATTCCTTCATACCTGACTTGATGAGATTACCATTCAAGTAGAGTTTGAAACCATTGTCAACAGCTATTCTATACAGCACACTGTCTTTATTTAGATGATCAAATGTTACCTTTTTTCGAAGATACATGGTCGTCCCCAAAGGCCAATTTGTATTCGTTGCGAATGTTCCACTATATCCATTGCCAAATGGTGCTTGTGCTTTGTTCCACTGTACATCATCTACTGTTTTCCAATCAAGTGGTACTTCGACTCTGCTCATTAGAAATGTATCATTGGAAACTATGATATCCGGTGAAGCAATAACTATCTGCTCTTGTTTCACAGATCCATTCTTGATGGTAAATCCTTGTATCACTGATGTTTTTGTTTCCCCTTCATGCACATTAAATGCTCGACCTTTATTCTCACAATCAATGATTGTACAGAGGGCGCCATTTTGACTTTGCACGGTAATTGTTTTACCCTTGAGAGAAATATTTTTATTGCCCTGTCCTTTATATTCACCATCAAGCACTGTTACTATACCACTATTAGGTGCCTTCTCAATGGCAAATTGAATTGTCTGATATGGTTTATCAATTGAGCCATCTCCTAATATGTCATTTCCATTGACACTGACATACAATTCAGTTCCTGTTTTCTTTTGATAGGGCATGATGGAACATACAGTTTCCGGCTCTAAGCATGCGCTATCTTTTGGTTTCACCAGATTCAATTCAAGAGATGTTCCTTTACAAATAGTAGTGTCTTGTTCTCGAATCGAAAACCCACATGCTTTTGTTTCGATGGCTTTTGTGGATTTAGCAAGTGACCAAATACCATCCGTTCTGATATAAATCACCCTCTTTCCTTTTGAATCATAATACAGTGCATTATGTCCAAATTCATTCAGATATTTGACAGGTGGGATATCGCCGACAGTGGTCACAGGAACAAATCCATCTTTTGAACCAATGGAAAACATAGATACATCCATTGAATATTCTGCAGTTTCGGCCCAATTTCTTGATCCATCATAAACTGCAGGTGGAATAAATCCTCCAACTTTCACAAATGATTGTTCATCATGATTCAATGTGATTGCGCCTTCTTTGGCATAGCTCTCATGATTAACCGGAAGAAGATTTTTGAATGTATGTGTGTGTAAATCTAATTCCCACACATCTTTAAGCCAGCAATATTTGCCAATATCATTGGCCCATGGTTCGCTAATGCTACATTCTTGTTCAAATTGATCTCCGGAGACATTTCCGGATCCTGATGCAAAGTATACTTTATTTTCACCCGGTTTTCCGAGAATAAGCGTAGGTGTGCGTTTTGCAGGTACTGTATTCTCGGCATTTGCATTATTTTCATAGACATTCTTCCAAGAGTCCTGATATTCCCATATCCAATTTTTCATGCTGAAATACCCATATCCACCAACAAATCCGAAGGAATTTGTCTTCTCATTCCAATAGTAGCCAGCACCATAACTTTCGGCATCCGATCCGCCATTTCCGATTTTTACCCAAGTGCCACCAGAAGCTGGAAGTGCATATACATGTTCTCTTCCGCTCCGTACAGCAATGATTCTATCATTGGTATGGTCATAGGTAAATGATCCTAAAGATCTTGGTGCTCCCGAATTTGGAATTTCATAGATGGTATCACGATCAATGTCATATGCCATGAATATCATCACATCATTCACATATTTCATGCTGTAAATGATATTGTTAGTTCTGTCATAACCTGTAGAACTCAATCCCATTTTCTCGGATTGAAATGTGCCCTGATTTCTAATCTTTGTCCACGTATACTCTTCTGAATGTAGATTCACATTCCACATCATACATGCAAATAATAGCATGAATAGCTTTTTCATAGCTTACCCTTGATAAATACTGATACTAACCCAATTTATCTATTATGTTTATTCTGCTTCAAATTCCAAGCGTACAGTTATAGTCGCTGTCTTGTTTTTTGATGAAGTATTGAATGATCCACCCGATTCATAATCTTCATCGGTATTTTGGCCAATGATTTGAAAGACCCCCATGGTTGCATGTTTCAATGAACCCAATTCAGCATCTGATTTATCGGCTATTTTTTCTGCCCTCAATTTCGCATCCGCTGTTGCCTGTGCAATCATTTCTACTTTTAACTCAGAGAGTTTTGTATAATAATACAGTGGACTCTCTGTCACAATTTCTATCCCTTGATCAATCAATTCACTGATTTCTCTTGATACCTTCTCAACCAAATCAACATTGCCAGATTCAACCCTAATTCTCTGGGTTAGTTTATAACCAATAAACTGAGAATATGATGTTCCATTTGCTTCATACATCGTTTGGAATTCTTTCTCAATGTCAATCGAAGAAATTTCTAATTCATTGGTTTTTACACCTTTCTTCATAAGATACTCTTTGACGCTCTTCTTTCTGTTTTCTATCAAAGTATATGCTTCTTTTAAATTAGTTGCTCGTGCTGAAACAGATGATTGCCATATTATCAGGTCAGAAACAAAATCTCTGCTTCCCAATCCTGTTACAGAAATTCCATTATCCATGCTATATCTTTTTATGATAGCATCAGATAATGTTAATGTTGAAATAACAATTGCCAAAGCAATCAATAGTGTGTTTACATGCGCCTTCATCTATTCCTTCCAATAATCTAGAAAAACAATGTCTCTTCTTACCACTCCCTTGTTCAATTCATCTTCGGCATAGGATACGGCTAAGTTCGTATCATGCATATAACAACTCCAACACCCTGTTGCCATCATATGCACCCCCGATACTTTCTCACACCGTACCCCTTCAGTCGCCGACACAATTGTGAATGAAGAAATTCACCATCCCCCATGGATTCCCCTGCAAACCAAATGGTGAACTTCTTCTACATTTACATAGTCCCCATGATGCTTCAAAGCCCCTGCATCACCTATGCTTCCCTAAGATCTATTTCTAAATTTTACTCTGTTTCAATGTACTCTGATTATCTATATGTAATTCTCGTGCCAAACTTTTTTCGTGAATTCTTATCATCTCAGGACATATGTAATTATCTCATTTTTAAAGTGACTGTGTAGTAATTGAGTATATGTATATTTCAATAAGTTTATTGTGTAAAGTGTCGGCTTTATCTGTCAATGTGTAAGCATACATTCACACATACATATATATTTATGAACTCATCAATCGATTGATTCCCATTTGAAAAATGGAATCCCATTTGAAGTAACAAATTCATTCCCGAAATGACCATATTTTGCAGTTTGTAGATATATGGGATTATGCAATCCCAGTCTTTGTTGGATTGCTTTTGGAGTTAAATCATCCAAAGTAAAAGATCCCAATTCATACTCGTGTTTTGTATCGGGATTCATGATTCTATATGATACTGGATATTCCGTCCCAATGGCATAAGCAAGTTGAACGATGATCTTTTCACAATCATCATGTTGATGCAAGGTCTTTAAAGCAATATTTCTTGCCATATATGCTGCTGATCTATCCACTTTTGTGGAATCTTTTCCGGAAAATGCTCCACCACCAATTGGTGCATCTGCTCCATATTGATCAACCACAATTTTACGCCCTGTCAAACCACAATCTGCGATTGGCCCACCCATATGCCATGGACCTGCAGGATTGATGAGATACTTCGTATTATCGGTAAACCATCGTTGAATATGTTCAGGATTAGATTCCTTAACGGTTGGGAGTATTTGAGTATAAAAGAATTCCTTTACATCAGATAAGCTTAGCAATGTACTATGACAAGCAGATAGAACGACGGTGTCGATTTCCATTACTCCATTGGCATCACATCGCAGAGTGACTTGTGATTTCATATCGGGTCTGAGATAATCTCCACCATCAAAAAAAGTATCGCGGGCACCATATGCCACATGTATGAACTGCTTTGCCAAATAGATCGCAGGTGGCATTGATGTTGGAGTTTCTTTGGTTGCATATCCAAACATGATGCCTTGATCTCCGGCACCAATAATGTCACCCTCTTGTACTACGCCTTTATTGATTTCTCGTGATTGTTCGCTGACATTAAAAATTATTTCGCAGGTCTGACCATTAAACCCAAATTCATCTCGATCATATCCGATATCGCATACTGTCTTTCGAATTTCTTTCTCAAGATCTGATTGCGGAATTTCGGAAGCAGTTGTTATTTCACCGCAGACATAAATGGTATTTCCTTTGACCATTGTTTCAGCTGCAACTTTTGCCTCTTCATCCACACGCAAGTATGCATCCAGAATTGCGTCTGAGATCTGATCGGCAATTTTATCAGGATGCCCTGGTGATACATATTCACTTGTCCATAGATATGACATATTCATTCCTATACGATTAATAATACAAACACTTTACTTCGTCCTTTTTCCAATCGATGGATTTACTACCCACAAAACATCTACGTTGGATGTCGAATACATGACAGTGATCAAAAGCATCGCGAAAGAGAATCCGAATTGGTTCACCAAATATCGTGCATTGATTCACTTTGCTTTCTTGGTCTTCAATGAGTTGATTAAAATATTTCCCCACAATTGAGAGAATATTTCCCTTTCTTTTATTCAGTACTTCATCCGGAATATGAATATACTTGGTTTTGGGAATCGCCATACAAATCATACCACGCGGTGGATGACCACCTTTGTAATCAGTTTCAATCCAACCATGTTGACGAAATGCTCGTCGATGGCGAAGTTCATTTGTCATGATTCTTTCTTGTTCATCTATTGCGATTTTTCGAGATGTAACTAGCAATGCATTTTCAAGTCCCTGTCCTCCAAAACAACGTGATGAGCGCAATCGCTTAATCATGTCTTCATCCTGCAAATTTCCTGAAAGCAGTGCATCAAATCGGCGCAATGCCTTATTTGCATTTGTCAATCCAAGCAATGACGGAATGTCTCCGCGTTTTTTATTGTGCTGTTTCAAACAAAGAAGCACATACTCATTCAATGCTGTTTTTTTCATGGTGATATCTCCTGATTTGTTATGAAAATGATTCATGACAAAACATCAATGCTTCTCCATGATGCATATATGCCATCGAGGATTGAGATCAATCTGATTGGATAAGAGTAGAATTGCGTAAACGATGGGGAGGTCTTGTGAAAGGCTGACTTGCATCGATTACAGCAGTACCACCGAATTAAATCAGGTTGGTGAGACTTCATAGGGCTGTATCCCTCAGTCTCTCTTGATGTTTTATCTTCAAAGTCCGTGTTAGGACTCGCAATTATAGTTTATATTTTCTTGAATCGCAAATATCTTCTGTAGTCAAAAAATGAAAAGCCGTCATGTTGACAAAAACATAACGGCTTGTTAATGAAGATACTGTGTGTATTGCATGATTATATTCGCAATGTGTAACGATAGTTTTATTTGTTCTGTAAGGCAGAAATATGCTGACATAGTATGTCATATTCATTCGTATGACTTAATGAATTTCTGAGATTGTCAATAAGTATAGAATCAACTGTAGAAACATAGTCAACAATTGCTAGCATGATTTCAAGCAATGTGCAAAGATCTGAAAGTTTTAAATCATGTGTATCTGTAATGAAGTTTTCATATTTGCTTCGTAACAATGATATGATCTGTGTCGCTGTAGAATTCAATAAAACAGGTTCATTTGAATAGAATTCAATGATTGAATGCAACTGATGTTTATTGTCAATGACTGCTGATGCTGCGTCACTTTCAATAGATATATCTGTATTATCAATATTGAATCGTTCTATAATCGTTTCTTTATTCAGCGCAATGAGTAATGCTGCTTTGCATGCAGCAAAATATGGTTGATTCGAAGAATAGACATGTATATTCATTGAATGAACAAAGAGTTCTTTAGTAGTACTGTTAACTGGATGATTAGCAATTACTATTGGTCTTTTTGTGATATCATTGTAGATATCCAAAGCAGTATTTAGTTCTTTCTCGCTATAGCTGAAGGTTTTATTTCCTTCACAATATGTGCGAATGAGAAAGAAAAACTGAGTAATGTAATACATGTATTCAGGAAGACTAAGTTCTGTGAATCCATGTTCTTCATTCATGAATTGTAGGGCAATGTTAGTACCCAAAGTTTCTGCTTCATTACCGAAGCATTCTTCATCTTCATTAATGGAGATAAACATATCTTCAATAGCATCGGAATTCTTCATAAATGTATCAAAGACAGTTTCATCTACTATTAAGGGATAATGTTCTAGTACATTTGCTAGAAATGAATCTAGCACGATGAGTGCGACATATATTTCTTTATACATATGTACGATAGTTTCATGGATAGAAACTTCTACTTCTAACAGTAATTCAGCTTCAATTGTGCTTTTACTGTGTTCAATAATCAGTTGACTGATATTTTTGCTTATGGCTTGAATCATGGTTTCCTCCATTATAGATTAATTGTGAATAAATTGGTATAACAATTCTCTCATGACTCTTATAATGAATCATCTACATGTTATTCCCTGAATATTTTATGTTCTTAGTATGTGAACCACATTGATTCACATTTTGCAACTTCACCACATGATATGTGGCAGAGTATGTCTTTTATTTTTTTGTTTTTATGGTTTTACTGCATTTCTAATCAGTGTTTACTGATTTCGGACTCATCTGCGATATATTTTGACATTCTTCATACGCTTGCATGATCTCTTGATCAATTTTAAATAGAGACATTGGATTTTGCCTCTGTCATTCGCGATGTTGGATTTCCGGCAGGTTCTTTGTAGGCTATTTGATATGACATGTATGCGATCATGGGAGCTATGTACTCCCAATGTACGAATGCATGTTTTGTGAAATGTTCGGTTGAACATTTGCGCGATCATTTCGTTCAATCAATTCTTCCCTGATTCATTCTCTTCCTATTCCCATGATCGTATGGCATGATATTGTATCTCGTACGAGTCTCAATTTTGTATTAGATGCATTTCACCCTTTTCAATTGAAATCGGATCAACTGGAAAAAGCAATGTCCCCCATGATTTACCCCTGAGAATCAAACATTGCTTTTTCTTTTTTGCATAGCCCCAAGATGCTATTCCCCTTGCATCATCTATGCTTCCCTATTATTCTATTTATTGATTGAACTTTTTCAATGAACTCTACAATACAATATGTAATTCTCGTGCCAAACTTTTTCTTACTAAAACACAAACACCCTAAAAGGTAGCATTTATCAGCCTTCTAGGGTAGTTTGTATTTTTTGAGAACATGTGATTGTTTATAATCATGATGTCAATGTGTAAAGGGAATTACACATAATTTACAGTAGTTCTGTCAACCCAATTCTTAAAACATCATACCAAGAGTGAATCTATGTATGCCCCCAAGATCCGAGAAATCTGTATATGAATAATCCACTTGTAACATATAATCATTTCCATTAATTGGAAGATGAATGCCCGCTCCTCCGGAGAATTGCCCCTGTTCTAACCCTATGATATATCCACCTCTGATGATTGCTTTTGCGGGAAATGATTCTGAAAATGTGAGTGCATATTCTGAACCCAATGCATAGTTTTCTGCATTGTCACTCGGGTGGTTTAATTGCACGGATACCGTCCAGGATTGCATGCTATCTATGATGGGCTCCATCGCAAATCCAATTCGAAAATTGATCGGTGGATCAAATGATTGAAATGCATTTGCTTCACCGCCATTGAAATCAGGTGCCGAACCTTGTGTTTTCAATGTTCCGGAAGGTGTCAATTTCCCACCAAAATTGCTGATCGCCACAGCGAAGCGGGATGTTCCCAAGCCGGTTTTATAGAATGTTCCGGCATCAAAAAGAACGCCATTCAGACGCATCGTACCTGCTTGTTCATGAAGATAGCGCAAAGTTAATCCGGCTGAGAATTGCTCGGTGAATTGTCTCGCATATCCAAGTGAGAAAGCAGATGTTCCAAAATTGATGGTTTCGCCGGTGCCGAAAGGACGAAACTCTGTTGTCACTTTGATCGAACCCGCATTCAAATTGGCTATGGAGAATCCTATTGCTGATTCATCATCCAACTTGTAAAGTCCGGAGGCAAAGCGATGTTCTAAGCCTGCAAACCATTGCGTTTGGCTGAATGCAATGTGATTGCTTGTGGATTGCGTCATCCCCGCAGGATTCCAATACATCGCATTGGCATCATTGATCACGGAAACAACACTCTCTCCCATTCCCGTTGCACGCGCTCCTGCACCAATTTTCAAAGCGGATCCAAGTGATATACCCGTTCTTTCCTCACCGAAAGAAGGAAGAATTTGGGCATTGAGTTCAAATCCATGTAGAAGGAATATGAAAAGCACAATGCAAGTATATCGTAGGCATGTCGAAAATTTCATGTCGCAAAAATACCGTCTTTTCACTCAACTTGATATGCATTTGATGGTACTTTTCAACAATCACCTGACAAATGTCATTGTTTTGGCCCAATTAAGCCTCGAAATTTGAATTGTTCCTTAAAGGACTTTTCCCGTATTCAGGATTTTGACCATGATACGCAATGTATTACAAACGAT
>JBEEPK010000061.1:0-10839 GCA_041191145.1 Bacteroidota bacterium | reverse complement strand
CATGTATCAATGGTTGGAATCATCGATGCCGATCATCAATTATTCATGCCGGATTTTCGATCATCGGAAAGGACTTTCCAACTCTTGACTCAGGTTGCTGGTAGAGCTGGAAGGTCGGGTCACCTTCAAGGGAATGTGTTTCTTCAAACATCACATCCTGAGCATCAGTCCATACTGGCTACTATGACAGGCTCTTATGAGCTATTTTACAATGATGAATTACAATCCAGAAAAGAAGCATTGTATCCGCCATATTCGAGAATAATCACGATTGAATGTGCGGGACCTGATGAATATGCAGTGCATGAATCAGCAACCATTATTTCTCAATTGCTTCCAACGAAAGGACAACCCTTCTTACTTCTAGGGCCTAGCATTCCATTCATTGCAAAGTTAAAATCTCAATATCGAAGAGTGATTGTGTTGAAAGGGAATAAAAATGAAGATCCTTCGGGTGAAATACTTCGCACTTTATTGAAAAAAGCAATGCAAGTCTATGCTGATAAGCATGCAAAGCAATCGGTCAAAGTAACGATTGACATTGATGCATATGGTTCAGTCTAAATTGCTTTCATCATGATCGCCACCGGGGAGAAGATCGGTTAATCCATCAATCAATCGTATGATAATTTGTTTTTTTTCTATGTCGGTGGAAAGAATCACATCGTCAATTACAGGAAGTGGAATGTCTCCATCTTTGGTTGTGAGTACCCATACATCATTTGCAGGCATGATCCACACATCAGTTATTCTGCCAAGGATATTTCCTTGTTCATCGATTACCGTACATTCCAATAAATCACTGATAAAATATTGCTCATTATCACGCAATAACTCTTTTTCATCAATGAATACCCCATTGTCTTTCAATTGGTCGATATTACTCATAGTTACGCCTTTCAGCATGATGATGAGTGATTGCTTATAGGATTCGCATGAAGTTAGGATATATGGCTTTGCAAAATTTGCGGAGAATCCAATTAGGACTGGTGTCCCGGATTGTAATGCGATGGAAGCATCCGGACATTGTGTGAGAATCATTGCGCCTGCCGTGCCATGAGTACGACTGATTGTTCCGATATTTCTATATCCCATATGACGGTACCTTTAGAATAATCTTCCTCTTTCCAAACATTGAAATAGCCATTCCTTTTTACTCTCCAATTCACGAAGATTCATATCATCTTGTGATTTTCCAAATCGTTTTTTTGATGCACTATGAATTGTTCTTATATCTGCTTTAAGTCCTTGCGAACATAAAGATTGCATCATTCTTTGTGAAAGTGAGGAACATTCTTGCCTTAACCTCTGCTCATGTTCAATGATATTCATTGCCATTTGAGGTTCTGGCTCAATGATTTGTGTCTCTTCTTTTTGTACTTCAACAGTCTCTTTGGGTTTATTTGGATCAGGAAACAATTCCCAGTGCAATGTTTCTGTTGCTTTATGTTCAACATCCGCAAGAATCCATGATTCTTGTTCATGTATAAATTCACGGGCTTGTTGAGTTTCAATCCTTTTCTGTTGGAGTTTTACTCCCATTTGCTGTTCATTCATGAGCCATTCAAAAATGACGGCTAAAGCTGAATCATTAGAAGCAAATAAATCGCAGATGTTTTGTTCATGAGTAAAGCCGTCAAAATATCGCATTCCACGAAAAATTTGTTGCATTGTTTTTGAAAATGCTCGCACAAGATCAGCTTTTACTATTACGCTGATTGGCTTGATATCCGTACCTTCACCAATCATGTCAACCTGAACCATGACATCAATTTCACCTTTTCGATACTCATCGAGCGTTTTCAGGCGAATCTTTTCAGGTATATCTTGTCCAATTCTGGCGGTTTTCCAATCAGGAAATCGTTCCAATACAAATTCAAGAATCGCTTGAGCATGCATATTGCTCATTGCAATGATGAGCATTTGATGAGCTCTTTTGCTTCTCGTGGAATTCTTTATTTGATGCTCTACAGAACTATTTCTTTTTTGTTTGAAACGCTCAAATGCTGGTGTGAGAAGAGATTCCAAATACACTGTATGGAAACGCATATTGCGTCTGGCAAGAAATGCATCCACATCTTTTTCACCGGATGTCATTTCCTGCATTTGACTGAGCGATAATTCCACTTCTTCTTGCGTGTCAATATTTCTGAGTTTGATTTTGTAATCAATCATATTGACCGAAACACGCTTCAGAATTTTTCCTTCTTCATGTGCATCACGAAGCAATACTTCATGAAGTGCTGTATAATAGCGTTCATTGTCGCGAATCTCGAATGGCACTCCGAACAATGATTTATTATCGGATCTAACTGGCGTTCCTGAAAGTGCTACACTACAAGTATGAGGTAACTTGGTGATTGCTTGTGCCCATGTTCCTTCATCTGAGAGATGATGCACTTCGTCAAAAACAAACATGCATTCTTCTTTTGACGTGAATGATTGCAGAGCAGCATTCCCTGTCTTCCCGGATGCATATTGATAAGTGGTAATGATGATGTCTGTTTGAGTATTCTTCAGAAATGTTTTGTCTGAATCAGCCACACAGAAAGTCAGAGGTGGTGCTCCTAAATTTCGAAGTACCATCGATAGTTCTTTTGCGTCTGCATATTGATCTCTTAAATTCCCGCGTGGTACGAAAACGATGAGTCTTTTTGCTTTTTTTAGATGTCTTGCAATAATGAAAGAAGCAAGCGCAGTGATGGTTTTTCCATAACCTGGTACAAAAACGCCCAAATGGAAATTGTCATTCAGCAATAATCTTCTGGCAAGTTTATGCAAGAAATGTAATTGTCCTGTCCTAAATGCAAATGGGGGACGTACATTAATACCGGGCAATTGAATCATATCCCCAAGGGTTTGCCCGGTCCCTTGAGAACTCAAATATTCTTTCATTAAAAAAAACGTGGATTGTTTTATGGCTGCATTGCTAATTTAGGGTATTGATATCCCTTTGCCAATGAGAGTTACCCACATTTCGCTGATTATATGATGAATCATGATTCCGTGATTGAAAAGAAGAAAAAGCTCCGACAACAGTATGAATCAATGAGAGCAAGCTTATCAACCCAAGAGCGTGAGATGTGTGAACATAATATCATGGAACATGTATTTGCTTCCGAAATGTATCATTCATCGGATATCATATGCTCTTTCGTTTCATTCGGCTCGGAAGTCTCTACCAAGCAATTGAATGATATGATTCAGGGAAGTGGAAAAATATTGTGTCTTCCTCGAATCAAGGAAGCACGGAAAATGGAAATGATAGTGGTTAATACAAATACTACTTTTGTTATGAATAAGTATGGAATCAATGAGCCAATAGGTCAGCCAATTCACTTCACACATGAGATTAATGCCTTATGTATTGTGCCATTATTGTCTTATGATTCTTTCGGACATCGCTTGGGTTATGGAGGTGGATTCTATGATGTATTCTTGCAGAGATATGAACAGTTGCCAACATTGGGTATTGCATTTTCAAAGCAATATTCAGAAGCTGAATTACCACATGAAGAGCATGATGCGATATTAGATATGATTATCAATGAACATGGTCTGCATTATTCAGAAAAAAAGAAGCCCGCTTGATGAAGCGGGCTTTGCAGTTTAGAGTTGAGCTTTCAAAGATTGTGCTCTTTTTATGATTTCCTGAGGAGGATAATTCCTCGCAAATCTGTCAATGTCATGCAATCTGTTCTCTTCAATGTAACGAGCACTTTCGATCGCTCTATTGAAAAATTCTTTTGCTTGTTTCTTGGCACCGGCTCTTGCATATACTTCACCGATTTGATATTCCAATACATAGGTGATCGGAAATTGCTCAGGTGAAATAAAGCGATTCATGGCATCAAGAATCTTAACACATTTTGCATTGTCATTTTTCTGTTCGGCATGATAACTCGCATAATTCAGAAATGTCATGCGATAA
The DNA here is from genome assembly GCA_041191145.1 of Bacteroidota bacterium. Classification (GTDB taxonomy): domain Bacteria; phylum Bacteroidota; class Ignavibacteria; order Kapaibacteriales; family UBA961; genus UBA961. The sequence goes on along the minus strand of JBEEPK010000061.1, from coordinate 6,908 downwards.
CTATCCATAAATCTTCTATGTACCTCATCATAATACACTTCCTTATTATTGAGATTTCTGAATTTGAAGCCATAATGTGGTCCTGTATGAGCAATATCATCAGCTACAGGATTGAGTAAAGATTTATCCATGATATCAATCTCATAGCGTTGATCTGGACCCTGCTTTACAGGGCATACGCGTTGTGCCAAACCTTCGATTCGTAAATATTCGTCCATACCCATATAGGAATCAGCACCTTGTGTGAAATAGACAGGTCTTTCGAATTTTACGACCTTCATGATATCAGCAACCAATTTGTGCTGTGGTCCTTTGTAGAATACCGGAACATCTTCTTTCTCGCCGGGTCTTGGATTGCCATCACCATTGAAATTGAACTGCATCACACCATTTGCCAATATTGTTGAATCATTGGTGAATCGCTTTAGAATTTCTTGACTGACTGGAATTGTAATACTTTCAGCTTCGGATAATTCCGGACCGATTGCTTCATTACTTGTTTCATCGGCAAGAAGTGAATTGTCGCTGAATGTCAATGGAATCTTCTTTGCTCCCCATGGTGCGCGATTCTTCAGTTCATACATATACCAGCCGGTTTGACCGAGACTCAAATTAACGACTCGAACATCTCGTCTGACGCCTGCAACATCTTGCATATACCAAAGAGGGAAGGTGTCATTGTCACCATATGTAAATACAATGGCGTCCTTATCCAAGCTTTGCAATACATTGTATGAGTAATCAAAAGGAAGGAAATTGCCTGAGCGATCATGCATTTTCCAGCCACCCATTCCCATGTTCACGGGAACTGCTATGAAACACAATGCGATTGCTCCACCGGCAATTGCGGTTGAGAAATTCTCGTCACGCTTCAATATCGTTGAAATGATACCGTAAGTGCCAATTCCAATCCACATGCACCAAACAAAGAATGAACCAACATAGAAATAATCACGTTCGCGCGGCTGAGGATTTTGTTGATTCTGAGCATAAGCCGCGAGAAGTCCTGTAAGTAGGAATAATGTTAAATACACCAATGCCATTCTTGGCTGCTTCTTGAAATGGAATACCATGCCGAATAAACCAAGTAAGAGCGGAAGAGCAAAGAAAGTAATTGGAAAAATGTCTTTATAGCCGGAGAGATAATTGAATTCCTTGAATTCAAGAGAATTCTTGTTTGATGACATCGTTGCAGGTGCATCTTGCAAATCACCGACTCTCCCCATGAAATTCCAATAGAAATATCGGAGGTACATGTGATTGAGCTGATATTTGAAGAGATAACTCATCTCGCCTGACATATTCTTTTTCATCGCTGAAAAATCCGGAACAGAATACTGCATGCCGTCTTGGCGTGTGACAGCTTTTCTTGGAGGTTCAAACCAAGGACCATAATCCATGTGTCTGGAAGTGTACATTGGATCGGTCTGCCATCTGCGTGGCCAAGATGGTGCATCACCATATTGTTCGCGACCGAGATATGCGCTTAGTTTGATCAAATCATTTGGAGTATTTTCATTCATCGGAGGATTTGCATTCGAACGAAGCAAAATCTGTGTATAAGTACTATATCCCAAAATGATGAGCAAGAAGGATGAACAAGCCAAATTCAAAATCGGCTTATTGTTTCTGGAAGCATGATATGTTCCAAATGCAGCCCCAATGATTGTTCCTATCGCGAGTATGCGTGGAAAAAGCGAATCCATGATGACATAATCTCTTGCTTCTGTCTTGAAGAGATTTCCGCCAAGCATTGAAGGAAGTACCTTTACTATACCCGGATAAATGAGGCCAAAACTCACCACTGTAATAGCACCCATGACAAAGAATGAAGTCAATTTGAAATCATACTTTCTGAAATAGACAACAAGTGCAAGAGAGAAAATGGCTAAAATGCTGAATAGATGTACACCGGTTGACAAACCGATGATATATGCAATCAACAAAAGATACTTTTCATGCCCGGGATTATCTGCTTCTTCATTCCAACGCATCATGAGCCAAACAATGATCGCAACCAGCAATGTGGAAGATGCATATACTTCAGATTCCACGGCATTAAACCAGAATGTGTCGCTGAACGTCAAAGCAGTGGCTCCAACAAAAGCTGAACCAAATACAGCAATTGCATCACCGAATGATTCATATTTTTTGCCACGGAAATTTTCGATGACTTGAACAATGACCAAATATAGAAGGCCTACCGTCACTGCGCTTGCAAATGCAGAAAGCAAATTGACTCTCCAGCCCGGATCCCCAAAAGGCAAAAGATGGAATAATTTTCCAACAATCAAAAAGAGAGGGGCTCCCGGAGGATGAGGTACCTGTTGCTCGGCGGCGGCGGCTGTAAATTCACCACAATCCCAAAATGGTACGGATTCCTGTACGGTTAATAGATATGTGACAGTTGCCACAATAAAGGACAAAAATCCAAAAGCCCTGCGCAATACAAGAATATTCATGGTAAAGGCCGGTAGTGAAACAAAAATGATCCAATGTTCATTGGATATATGCGGCCAAAAATACAATTTATATGTGAAAATTTGACTCGCTTTTCTCCAATTCAGGAATACATGGCATGAAAAACTTAATGATAGTCTTCTTCCTCACTCTTAGTATTCAAACAACTGCATCAATTGAAATACAAGCTGCAAAATCATCCAAGTTTGCTGAGCCTTCTTTTGCACATGAATCCATCACATTATTACAGAATGCTGTAAAGGATACATCTATAACGGTTTATGGAAATTGCTCTTCCTGCAAGAAAGCCATAGAAAAGGCCGCGAAATCAGTAAATGGAGTCAAAACTGCTTCTTGGGACAAAAAGAAGAAAATCCTTACCATTCAATATGATTTATCTGAAACATTGCTAAATACAGTAGAAAAAGCCATAATTGATATTGGTTATGATACTGAAAATATGCGAGCTGAAGATTCTGTATATGACGAATTGCATGAATGTTGTAAATATGACAGAAAACCTCAGTGATTTACTGAGTTTGCCATTGAGTGCGGATTTTGTCGTAATTTGTCATAAATGGATACGCCAAACACCAACAGTGAACATATTTATGCCGAACTCACCATCGGCGATGTAAAAGTCCAAAATGGAGTGCTTTTAGCACCCATGGAGGATGTTACTGACTTGCCATTTAGAGTTATATGCAAGCGCATGGGCGCTGATATTGTCTATACCGAGTTCATTTCATCAGATGGTTTGATTCGTGATGCCAGAAGATCAATGGAAAAATTGCGTTTGGCTGAGGAAGAACATCCTGTATCGATTCAGATTTTTGGCGGTGATATTGATATCATGAAGGAAGCTGCTCTTGTGGCAGAGGCCTCCGGACCGGATTTTATTGATATTAATTGCGGTTGTTGGGTTAGAAATGTAGTTGCACGCAATGCAGGTGCAGCATTGCTGAAAGATCCTCCCTTGATGGCCGCGATGACAAAAGCAATTGTTGACACGGTGAAATTACCCGTCACTGTAAAGACAAGATTGGGTTGGGATTCTTCTTCGATCATCATTGAAGATGTCGCTCAAAGATTGCAAGATGCCGGTGCATCTGCAATTACCGTCCATTGCAGAACAAGGGATATGGGACACTCCGGCGATGCAGATTGGTCTTGGATTCCCAAAATCAAGAAAGTTGTTGATATTCCCGTTATTCTAAATGGAGATATCATCACTTCAGATGATGTCTTGAGAGCATTCCAAGACAGTGGTTGTGATGCTGTGATGATTGGAAGAGCGGCGGTCGGCAATCCATTTGTATTTCGTGAGGCAAGACATCTTCTTGCAACCGGAGAACATGCTCCGGAACCCGGCTTTGAGGAAAAAGTTCGTACCTGTTTGGAGCATTTGAGACTTCAATTGCTTCAGAAAACAGAACGAAGAGCAGTACTCGAATTTCGGAAGTTTTATTCAGGTTATTTGCGTGGTTTATATTGTGCTTCGGCTGTAAAGCAAGATGTTCAACAATATGAATCATTTGCCCAAGTTGAAGACAGACTTGAGGCATATATAAAGTTTTTACACAATCATCAGTTCCAGAGTGATGTCGCTTAAAGCATTCCCATTTTGAACTGTTGTACACAATTATATCTTACATGGCTAAATCTACCACACCTAAGAAGGGTGCAACTAAAAAGGTTGCGCTCAAAGAAGAAATTGTCGAAGTAATTGCATCAGCCGAATCAGCGGTCAATCCTGAGCCCAAAAAAGTCAAAAGAGTTTCCATCGCGAAGCCGAAAGCATTGATTGAAAAGAATGCAAAAAGTGAGACTGTAATTGAGGTTAAGGAGCAAATTGTCGAGAAATCCTCAAAAACTCCAAAACGATCTCCCAAAAAATCTGTCCCAAAGTCAGAACCTGAACAAAAGGATGAAAAGACTGAATTACCTATAAAGCAGGGTAAAAGTAAAAGTCCTATTTCAAGAAAATCAAAAAACAAGCAAGTTGATGAGGATGTTACTACTCCCGGCATAAGTCAAAAAAATGACATTCCAGTGGGAAATACTCTTCTTGAGCAGTCTCATTTAGAGGAAGATTCGCAATCGATTGATACAAATGGATTTGCAGAATCATCGGCAGATGCATTGCTGAAAGGTGAGGAAAGATTATCCCGCAAAGAACGACGCTTGCGTGAATGGAAGGAAAGAAAGAAGCTGAAGCGTTTGCAACATTTGCAGGAAAAACAACAAACCAAAATTGTGAATGAGGAAGTCGGGTTAAAACAAGAGCAGATGACTTTGATTGATCCGGTTATAAAAGAAGTGGAAGTAAAGGCTGAGATTGAATCGCCGGTTGATGAAGTTCCTCAAGTGACTGAGAAAAAGCAGATTGAAAAGTTGCATGTTGAGAAAAAACAAAAATCTGATAAAATAATCCCGCAGAAAAATCTAGATCAATCATCAAAATTATTGCCACTTGATAAAGTTGATCGTGATTTTCCTTCTTTGAAAAAAGTAGAGACATGGGGTAATGCAATGTCTAAAGCAAAGGTTGAGCCTTTGCCCAAACAACTTGAGCCAATTCTTCAGAAAACGATTCACTTTATGGAGCAGGAAATCAGAATTAAAAAACCGTCTGTGATTTTGGTTGGCGTAAGCGGTGGAATTGATTCGGTGGTATTGCTTGATTTACTTTCAGTGATTAGCACTAGAGGCTGGTGTACTATTCATGTTGCACATTGCAATCATCAATTGCGTGGTGAGGCATCACATCAAGATGAATTGCATGTTCGCCGCTTGGCAAGTAAGTATGGTTTGCATTTTCATCATACGAGTGCTGATGTTGCTGGATATTCGAAGGATTATAATCTTGGAATTGAAACAGCTGCTCGCATCATGCGATATCAGTTTTTTGAAAAAGCGGCAAAGGCATCACATGCGGATGTCATTGCTACAGCTCATCATTCTGAAGATAATGCAGAAACATTGCTCATGAATTTGATGCGAGGTTCAGGTATTACAGGTCTTGCCGGCATCCCGCCAAGAAGAGATGTTGATAAAAAACTATCGTATATCAGGCCAATTTTGTGGCTCTCCAAAAAAGAAATTGAGCACTATGCAAAAGTTCGTAATCTTGAATGGAGAGAAGATGAGTCAAATACTGCATTGAATTTCACAAGAAATAAAATTAGGCATGAATTGCTTCCGATGCTGAGAGCGGAATATTCTCCCGGTTTGACGGAAGTGCTGAATAGAACAACAACGCTAATGCGTGAAGCCCAGGAATTTATTGCGGAGAGAATCATACATATCATGAAGCAGGGTGTGAGAGAAATCTCCAAAACTTCTTTTGCAATCAATATCGGAATGTTTCAGACCATCAAAGATTTTGCAAAAGGAGAATTGATCCAGGCATCACTTCGATATTATTTGCGGATGCAGCCAATTTCTATGGTGGCAATAGATTCAATTCTACATATTGCTCAAGGACCTGCCGGTGGAAGACTCGATATCACAAAGGATTTATATGTGATTCGTGATCGTGAAGAATTGATATTTGCAAGACCTGAGCAGGGAATTGAAGTATTTATGCCTGTCATGAAACTTGGTAATTACTCTTCTAATGGTATCGGATATCATGGCGAAATCGCAGATCCTCGTAGTGTGAATTTTGGTGAACATCCACTTATTGAGTATTTCGATGCTGAGATATTTCCCGAGCAATGCGTGATTCGTCATTGGAGGGATGGAGATCGCATTACGCCTATAGGAATGGAAGGCTCAATGACTGTGAGTGATTTCTTGACAAATGCCAAGATTAATGTCGTTGATAAAAGAAAGGTACTTGTATTGTGTTCAGGCGATGAAGTATTGTGGATCATCGGCTATCGTATTCATAATGGTTTCAAAGTGACTCAACAAACATCTTCAATCATGCGTATTTCAATATCGCTTGATAAGCAGATTAATTATATGCAGTCACATTCTCAGAAGCAACAGCCAAAACCACAGCAGAAACCCCAACAGAAGATTCAGAGTAAACCTCAACAGAAAAAACAAAATGTAGAAAATTCACAGAAAATCTCAAGTGAGCAAGTAAGTACTGCTGTTCAAGAACCTGTTTTGGTACCAATTGAAAGAAAATCCAAGAATGTGAAACCAAATTCGAGAACTCCCAAAAAAACAAGTAGACCTGCCAAAGATGCTTGATCTTGTTCGAATTGCGTGATTTTTGGCTTGTAATAAAGTGAGTTTGTAGAGAAAGGAACTGCAAATATTTTTTCGAAATAGTAAAAAACCATTTGGTGGGAATGTAGAAGAGTCGTAGATTTGTATTCCCATTCGGCGCGACGGCGCGCTGATGCCCTTCAACGGAGGGGTTGAGATTGACAAACAGAAGAGAGATAAGGCGGTAGAAGGTAAAGCGGGTTTTGGTCCCGCGCCAAGTCATG
>JBEEPK010000060.1:0-10891 GCA_041191145.1 Bacteroidota bacterium | reverse complement strand
CGCCATTTATCATCGATTGCGCGAAGGAATGCAAAGCGCTCAAGACCAATCATGAAATCGATACCAAATTGTTGCTCTTTTCTTTCAAGGAATTCCTTTGCAACAGCAACAATTCGATTGGTGCATTCTTCTTCTTTCATTGTGCGGAACTCTTGCTCAGAAATTTCAACTTCACAGAGCATATGAGTGCGCACTTGATCTTTCAATCCTTCAAGATTTTGCTCTTCATGATATTGTTGATACCAATGATTAGCCAATTGCTCCAAGAATTCAATGATTTCACCTTTCATTCTTTCGCCATGAATCACAAGGCGGCGCATTGAATAAATGGCCTCTCTTTGTTGATTCATCACATTATCATATTCTATCAAGCGTTTGCGAATAGAAAAGTTATTTTCTTCAACTTTCTTTTGAGCTTTCTCTACGGATTTGGTCACCATCCCAGCTTGAATCGGTTCGCCTTCAGGCACCTTGAATGTTTGCATGACAGATGCAATGCGCTCTCCGCCGAATAGGCGCATAAGATTATCTTCAAGAGAGAGAAAGAATTGCGAAGAACCGGGATCGCCTTGACGGCCTGCACGACCTCTCAGCTGTCTATCGATACGGCGTGCATCATGTCTTTCCGTACCAATGATTGCTAAACCACCGGCGGCTTTTACCTCATCATCAAGTTTGATGTCGGTACCCCGACCAGCCATATTTGTTGCAATCGTGACTTTCCCTTTTCTTCCTGCTTCGGCAACAATTTCGGCTTCATGCTGATGCTGTTTTGCATTCAATACGCGATGCTCGATATTGAGTCTTTTGAGCATTTTGGAAAGTACTTCAGACACTTCAACGCTTGTTGTTCCAACAAGTACTGCTCTGCCTTCTGTCACGAGTTTTTGTACTTCATCGGCAACTGCATTGAACTTCTCTTTCTTTGTTTTGAAAATCAAATCATCAAGATCTTTACGGACGATTGCACGATTGGTGGGAATGACCACAACGTCGAGATTGTAGATTTTGTCGAATTCACCTGCTTCCGTCTCAGCAGTACCGGTCATACCCGCGAGTTTGCGATATAAACGGAAATAATTTTGAAGAGTGATTGTTGCATAGGTTTGCGTGTCGGCTTCAACAGCAACACCTTCTTTTGCTTCAATCGCTTGATGAAGACCATCAGAATAGCGTCGGCCATCGAGGATACGACCCGTGAACTCATCAACGATTTTGATTTTTCCACCATCAACAACATATTCCACATCGCGATCATAGAGCGAATAAGCGCGAAGCAATTGATGTACAGTGTGAATGATATCACTACGCATGGAATAGCGTCTGATCAAATCATCTTTTTGTGCTTGCTTCTCATCTGCTGTGAGTCCTGAAGTTCCTTCCACCATACTGAGTTCACCGGTGATATCAGGAATGATGAACATCTCAGGATCTTCGCCAACTTTTGTGAGAAGTTCGCGACCTTTTTCAGTGATGTCTATTTGATGGTTTTTTTCATCGATGGTATAGAAAATTTCTTCATCGATTATGGACATTTTTGTACCTTGTTCGCGGAGATATTCAAGTTCTGTATCTCGCATGAGCTTTTGATATTCGGGCTCTTGCAAAAGCTTGGATAATTTCTTCTGTTTAGGCATTCCGCGATAAGCACGAAGTAAATTTACACCTGCCTGTATTTTACTTTCTTTTTCATTTTTCTGAAGAAGTTTTTCTGCATCATTCACAATGGAATTGATGAGTCTATTTTGCGAATCGACAAGTCTTCGAACGCGAGGATTCAATTGATCATATTGTTGATCATTGGAATGGCTCACCGGACCAGAAATGATGAGTGGTGTTCTTGCTTCATCGATCAATACGGAGTCCACCTCATCCACGATTGCGAAGAAGTGAGGTCTTTGCACCATGTCTTCGGCTTCATTCACCATATTGTCACGGAGATAGTCGAAGCCGAATTCATTATTCGTACCATAAGTTATGTCGGCCGCATATTCATGATGTCTTTGATGCGGTTGCATATTGGATTGAATACATCCGATATTGATATCGAGGAAATCAAAAACGGGTTTCATCCATTCACTATCTCTTTTTGCGAGATAATCATTGACAGTAACGAGATGGACGCCTTTGCCTGAAAGCGCATTGAGATACATCGGTGAAACAGCAACCAATGTTTTCCCTTCACCTGTTGCCATTTCAGAAATTTTTCCTTGGTGAATTACGATTCCGCCGATGAGTTGAACATCATAGGGAATCATTGCCCAAACATGATGTTGTCCCACAACTTCATAGGAATGCTTTCTTTCGGTGAGGCGACGACAGGTTTCTTTCACCACGGCAAATGCTTCAGGAAGAATTTCATCTAATGCGTCTTGAATGATTTCGTATTCTTCATTACCGATTTCTTTTATTCTATCATGAATCTTCGAATTTTCATCATGATTCGAATCTTGACTTGTCAATTTCTCCCGCAATTCAGCCAACTCTTCTTGAAGGGTAGCAGTGCGAGATTGAATCAATGCTTTGAATTCATGTGTTTTTGATCTGAGCTGTTCATCGGTTAGTGATGAAAGGCGTGCATATTCTTCATTGATTTGCAGTACGGTCGGCTTGAGGGATTGAACATCCTTATCATGCTTTGTACCACCGAATATCTTCTTGAGAATTGAAATCATTGAGTGAAAATCCCGATACTTATGAACGATCCGGAATGTACGAATACATTCTCCGAGGCTCAAAATTAGCCTATTTTTCTATTTGCCGGCACAATTAGACGCAAGATGGGGAATACTATTTACCATGCCGAACAAATACGGGGCAAATATCGTGTGTGAACTTCGGTATATTTGCACATAACTTTTCCACAGGATCATCATGAAGATTGCAGTCACCGGCGGTGCCGGATTTATCGCCTCGCATATTGCGGATGCCTATTTGTCACTCGGACATGAAGTTGTGATCATTGATAATCTGTCAACGGGAAAGAGAGAAAATATACCCGCAAATGCTCGATTCATTGAAATGGATGTGAATGATCCCGGAATTCCGGCATTGTTCATGGAAGAGAAATTTGACATTGTGAATCATCATGCCGCCCAAATGGATGTGAGAGTTTCTGTTCAAGATCCAACCTATGATGCTAGAATCAATATTCTGGGTGGAATCAATATCTATGAATCCGCATTGAGAAGTGGTGTGAAGAAAATCATTTTTGCTTCCAGCGGTGGTACTGTCTATGGTGAACAAGAGTATTTTCCGGCCGATGAAAGGCATCCCACGAAGCCGATCTCGCCTTATGGCATTGCAAAACTTTCCAATGAGCAATATCTCTTTTATTATGCCCATGTGCATGGTCTGCCATCAGTGGCATTCAGGTATGCAAATATCTATGGACCAAGACAGAATCCTCATGGTGAGGCAGGTGTGATTGCTATTTTCGCGCAGAAATTACTCAAAGGAGAACAGCCCGTCATCAATGGTGATGGACTTCAAACCCGAGATTATGTCTATGTGGGCGATGTGGTAGCGGCGAATATCTTGGCTTTGCAACCACAAATGATTGGCGCATATAATATTGGAACGGGTATTGAGACGGATGTAAATACATTGTTTGGTCATTTAAGAGATCTTACTCAATCAACTTGCGAAGAACAACATGCACCCGCAAAGCAAGGTGAACAAATGCGTAGCGTTCTCTCTCATGAGCGCATCTTCGCTAGTTTTGGTTGGACTCCCAAAATGGATATAGTTGAAGGATTATCGAAAACCGTGGATTCATTCAGGTCCTAATTGATGCCTATCAAACCCAATACGGTATTGGCAATCACCGGTCCCACAGCTTCCGGAAAAACTGCATTATCCCTTGAAATTGCCTCAATGATTGGAATGCCGGCTGAAATCATCAGTGCAGATTCACGGCAAATTTTCAGGGGCTTGGATATTGGTACAGCAAAGCCGAATGCCCAAGAACTTGCAAGTATAAAACATCATTTCATCGATATCTGCGATCCAGATGAAACAATCAATGCAGGTGCATTTGCAAAAAAAGCAGGGGAGATCATTCAAGAATTACTCTCAAAAAATACGCTTCCAATCATTGTTGGTGGTTCAGGACTCTATGTTCAAGCGCTTTGCGAAGGTTTTTTTGAAATGCCACCTGATAAAGCTGAATCATTTCAAAGAGCGCGGAGAGAAGTCCAAGAATTCCATGAATTACATGGCAGAGATGCATTGTTTGACGCATTATGCGCTGTCGATCCGCAATCTTGTGAGGATTATCCCGACAAAAATCCTCGAAGAATCATGCGCGCATTGGAATTTTACAAAGCAATGGGACTTCGCTTCTCAGAGCAGAAATCACGCATGATGACATATCCCCAGTTTGACACCTGCTATGTGATGATTGAACATGATAGGGAAGCACTCTATCGCAGAATCAATGAGCGTTGTGATCAAATGTGGGAGGGAACTGTAAAAGAAGCACAAACTATGCTAGAAAAGGGGATCTCACGCAGGGCGCAATCCTTGGACACAGTTGGGTATGCTCAAGCAATCGCCTGTATTTATGGGGAAATAGATCAGAAAACCGCCATTGAAAAAATGAAGCAAGCAACGAGAAATTATGCAAAAAGACAAATCACTTGGTCGAAAAGGGTGGAAGGGCTGCATTTGTTGCGAGGAAATAACCAAGAAATGGCCATGGAAGCCATAACATTGCTGAATGCATATCCTTGAATTTCTTGGCTTTTACATCCAAATACACTATTTTGCGAAGCTAAATTATACCGCATCGTTCACAAAGTATGAATATGACATCCCCGCTATGTGGATGGAGTGAAATTGATCAAATGCATGATTATAGTGAACGGCTGATCAAACTCACAAACCGCATCATAGTATGAAAGGAAAATATGTCTGAATTGACCACAAATGCCGCTACATCCAAGCGTCCTTCACTCGCAGATTTGCTCAGTGGAGATTTTAATGTGCCCATGATGGATGACAGCACATTTGATACCTTGTTCCAACAGAGTTTTTCTGCTGTTCAAGAAGATCAAATGGTGAAGGGTAATGTTATTCAAGTGACAAAAGACAATATCTATGTTGACATAGGTTTCAAGTCACTTGGCGTTATTCCAAGAGCTGAATTTGGCACAGCCGACATCTTCAAAGCCGGAGATGAAATTGATGTCTTTATCGAAAAGATCGAAGATGTCAATGGTCGTATGCTATTGTCTCGTCGTCGTGCTGATTTCATGAAGACATGGGAAGAAATTCTCAAGCTCAATGAAACACAGCAAATTGTTCAAGTTCGCATACTTCGTCGCATCAAAGGTGGAATGGTTGTCGATCTGCTTGGTATTGAGGCATTCTTGCCCGGTTCACAAATTGATGTGCGTCCTGTGCGTGATTTTGATGCATGGGTTGGCAAGATGATCGATGTACGCGTTGTGAAGGTCAATCATCCAAGTGAAAATGTTGTAGTAAGTCATAAAGTGCTTCTCGAAGAGCAATTGGCCGATCAACGCTCCAAGATTCTTGGTACGCTTGAGAAAGGTTTGGTTCTTGAAGGTGCAGTCAAAGCAATTTCCGACTTCGGTGTATTCGTCGATCTCGGTGGTGTTGACGGACTCGTGCACATCACGGATCTTTCATGGGGTCGCGTGACACATCCTTCAGAGATTGTCACACTTGATCAAATCGTGAAAGTCGTTGTGCTTGATTTTGATGGTGAGAAGCGTCGTATTTCTCTTGGCATGAAGCAATTGACTTCACATCCATGGGATACAATTGGTGAGAAATATGAGCCCGGTACAAAAGTTCAGGGTAAAGTTGTTTCTTTGACCGATTATGGTGCATTCATCGAAATCGAAAAAGGAATTGAAGGTTTGATTCACATCAGTGAAATGAGCTGGACTCAGCATGTGAAGCATCCTTCACAAATGGTTTCCATGGGTCAAGTCATTGATGCAATCGTATTGAATATCGATAAAAATGACAAGAAACTTGCTCTCGGCATGAAGCAACTCGAGCCAGATCCATGGGCAGATTTACTCGCGAAATATCCTGTTGATTCAGTTCATAAAGGTATCGTTCGCAATCTTACCAATTTCGGTCTCTTTGTTGAACTTGAACCGGGTGTAGATGGATTGGTTCATATCAGCGACTTGTCTTGGACGAAGAAAATTCGTCATCCGGGCGAATTCGTGAAGAAGGGCGATTCACTTGATGTTATCGTTCTCAGCATTGATTCACAAAATCGTAGAATCGCACTTGGTCATAAGCAAATCACAGAAAATCCATGGGATTTCTTTGCTGAGCGTTATGCAGTTGGTGCAGATTCCGAAGGAAAGATTGAGCGCATCATTGAGAAGGGCGTAATCGTTGAATTGCCAGAAGGCGTTGATGGTTTCGTACCTGTTTCTCAATTGTCATTTGCTCCTGTTCGCAATATCACTGATTTCTTCCGTGCGGGTGATAATCTTCCTCTCAAGGTCGTTGAATTCGATCGTGAGTCAAAGAAAATTGTTCTTTCCGTAGTGGAATATCTTCGTGATAAAGATCAAGCGATCATTGATGCATATAATGGGGAACATCCTGTTCCTAATGCAGATAAGTATGCAAACAATATTGAAGCGGTCGATCTTTCAGCACTTGCTGAAGAGATTGAATCAGTATTCGAGGATTCAACCCCGAAGAATATAGATCAGCAATAATTGTTGCAAATCAATAATAGTGCAAAGGCATCCCAATATTTGGGATGCCTTTGTTACATAAGACAATTCTTATTAAGGAAATCATCGTGTCCATTCAAGCATTCAAAGAACTATTGGGTAAGAAGCCAATCATTGCATCGGGTTCGATTGCAATGGAATTGTCTTTGCGTGATAAACATGATATTCCGGCAGATATTTGGAATTTGAAGGATCCGGTTACGATTGAATCCATCTATCGAGATTTTGTGGATGCCGGTGCAACGCTGTTATTGACCAATACTTCGAAGTCCAATAGACTTGCGCTTGATGCATTCTCACTAAGCGATAAAGTCTATGAAATCAATCGCAAAGCAGTATGGATTGCCCGCACTGCCGCTTTAAGAAAGGCATTGGTGGCAGGTGTGATTGGTCCAACAGGACATTTCTTTGCCCCGATTGGAACGCTGACAAATGAAGAAGCGCATCAAGTTTTTGCCGAACAGGCAATGGCTCTGCTTGATAGCGGTGCAGACATGATCATGCTTTCATCATTCATTGATATAGAAGAATTGATCATTGCGATTGAAGCTGTGAGAGCGGTGAATCCTGATATTCCAATCATAGCATTAAAATCTTTTCCGGAAGATGGAACTGTACTTGCAACTTCCTATCCTGCTGAAATTGCCGAAAGATTGATGAAGCAGAATGTGATGGCATTGGGTAGCAATGGTATCGTTGGTCCGCAACGCATGACAGATATTCTGCGCGCTTTGTCGGGTTCAACCTTGCCTCTTTGTATTCTGCCTGATATTGCCATTCCAACATTGCTTGAAGGGAGACCTAGATATAATGCCGAACCGGATTATGTTGCAAGTGTTGCCGTTAAGCTCGTAAAACAAGGTGCATCAATCATCGGTGCTGATGGAGGCGCAACGGTAGAACATATCAAAGCTATTGCAAAAGCTGTAGAGAATATCATACCTGGAAGTGAAAGAATAGAGCCAAAACCAAGCAAATTGATTGATATTCAGCCGATTGAAACTGAAGAACAAACCGTATTCGCTCAGAAAATCGGAAAGAAATTTTTGACTACGGTGGAAGTAGAAATTCCTCGTGGTTTGGACATGAAATCCGTTCTCGACGCTGCAACTTTTTTGAAGGAACATGGCATTGATGCGGTGAATGTATTTGATGGAGCAAGAGCGCGTGTCAGAATTAGTCCGATCTCCGCTTCACAACTCATCACATCTCAAACAGGCATGGAATGCATTACGCATATGGCATGTCGCGATAGAAATATGGTTGGTCTGCAAAGTGATCTGATTGGTGCATATACGCTCGGCGTAAAAAATATTCTTGCAGTCACGGGAGACCCAACTAGCATTGGTGATTATCCATTTGCGACTTCAGTCTATGATGTGGATTCAATTGGACTATGCAGAGCATTGAATCGCATGAATCAAGGTCTAGATTTAATCGGTAATGCACTTGGAAGAGCAACGCAGTTCACGATTGCTTGTGCTGTGAATCCATGCGCCGATGATCTCAATATAGAAATAGAACGATTAAGAAAAAAAGTTGAGGAAGGTGCAATCATTGCATTCACTCAGCCGGTTTTCGACATGGAAACATTGCTCCCATTTCTTGATCGCATCAAAGATTTGGATATAGCAATCATGCTCGGCATCATTCCGCTACGCAGTGCAAGACATGCTGATTTCTTGCATTATGAAGTGCCCGGAATGATTGTACCGCAATGGGTTCGCGAGGCAATGCAACAAGCAGGAAAAGATGCAGGTGATATAGGTTTACATATCGCGATAGATTTCTTAAAGCAAGCCAAAGAGCATGTGCAAGGCGTATATATCATGCCTCCTGCAAAGCGTTATGACATGGCGATTGACATGTGCAAACGCAGTGGTATTTTGTGATGCAAATTTGAATTACACATATTTCGGAAATATAATCATGTCTTATCTTCATCTCTTTGAACAACATGAAGGAACGCTGAATAAAGCACTCGACGCAATTCACTCTCGCAGTTTTCATGCACATTGGCCGGAGCCACCAAGCGGTAAGATTTATGGTGAAACCGCACAAGAAGATGGCTTGCAGTCCTTCAAATCCTCAATCAGTTCTGTATTCACCTTTCCGCAGAAAGGTGATTCAGGTACAGTCGGTTCTGAGCAATCTCCCTATGGCTTTCCATTAAATATCTCTTATCCTGCTTTTTCTGCGGATGAATTGATTGCAAATGCGCAATCAGCACTCAGTGAATGGAAGCAGTTTTCAGTGAAAGAGCGTGCAGGAATTTTGATTGAATGTTTAGAGCGAGCATCCAAATATTTCTTTCAAATTGGCTTTTCTACGATGCATACAACCGGCCAGGGATTCATCATGGCATTTCAGGCATCGGGTCCACATGCATTCGATCGAGCACTTGAATCGATTGCAACAGGATATATGGCAATTGATGCATTTGCAGAATCAGTGCAATGGACAAAGCCGATGGGGAAGATGCAGGTTGATTTGAAAAAAACATTTCAAATCCGACCAAAAGGAATCAATCTTACGATTGGTTGTTCTACTTTCCCGATTTGGAATTCATTTCCGGGCATGTTTGCATCGCTCATCACCGGCAATGTGACAATCGCAAAAAGTCATCCTTCGGCAATTCTTCCGATTGCGATTTGCATTAAATCATTTCAAGAAACACTCGTTCATTTGGGGGTGAATCCACATGTGATTCAAATTGCAATCGATGATTCATCAAAACCAATCACAGTGGATCTTGCGCAAAGAAGTGAGGTTACAACAGTTGATTATACCGGATCATCTTCATTCGGAAATCATTTGGAATCTGTCTTGCAAGGAACTAATACCGAACTCTTCACCGAGAAAGCAGGCGTGAATTGTGCATTGATCGGCGAAGTTGATTCGCTTGATGCAGTATTGGATAATCTTGCATTCAGTCTGTCTTTGTATAGTGGACAAATGTGTACCACTCCGCAAAATATCTATGTGCCGAAAGCCGGTGTACAAACATCTGAAGGTATCGTCTCCTTTGATCATGTTTGCGCAAAGCTCAATGAAAAAGTTGATGCTTTAGTATTCAATGAAAAGATGGGTCCAGGGACGCTTGGAGCATTGCATTCACCTGCTGTCCAAAGCAGAGTAGAAAAAGCGAAGTCATCAGGATTAGCTATTATTCGTGATTCTGCTTCCGTTCAACAACAAGGATTTGATTCCGCAATTTCATGCTCACCTTTGATATTGAAAGCTGAATCTGTAGACCAAGCGATATTACATGAAGAATGGTTTGGTCCGATTTCATTCATCATTCCTGTAGATTCCATTCAAGCAGGGATTACCGCGATGTCTGATTCTGTCAAGAAGCATGGCGCGCTTACTACATTGCTGTATTTGCAAAGTGAAGAATTGATGTCCCTTGCAGAAGATCAACTCATCGATGCAGGAGTGCATATTTCTTTCAATCTCACCGGTCCAATTTGGGTGAATCAATCTGCCGCATTCAGTGATTTTCATGGAGCAGGCGCTAATCCCGCAGGGAATGCATCATTTGCCGATTTGTCTTTTGTGAGCAAACGATTTAATGTCATAGGCATTCGCAAGCCATAAACAAAAAAGGCCATCCTCTACAAAAGGATGGCCTTCATTTTTTGAGCGATGATTATTTTTTCTCGCTGATTGTTTTCGCCTGCATGAATAGAAGCATATAATCTCTTCCACCTGCTTTGGAGTCCGTGCCACTCATATTGAATCCACCGAACGGATGAGCGCCGACCAATGCACCTGTGCATTTGCGATTCAAATACAGATTCCCGCAATGGAATTCCGCTTCAGCTCTATCTAGTTTTGCACGATCATTGGTGAAGACAGCACCTGTCAGACCATAGATTGTATTATTTGCGATTGACATTGCATTGTCAAAATTCTTTGCTTTGATAACAGCAAGCACAGGACCAAATATCTCTTCCTGAGAAATTGTTGCATTTGGTTTGATATCAGTAAATACGGTTGGTTTAATATAATATCCATTCAAACCTTCGACTTTCTCGCCACCACAAAGCAATTTCCCTTCTTTCTTGCCGATTTCGATATACTTCAAAATGGATTGTTCAGCTTTTTTGGATACTACAGGACCCATCGCATGATCTTCCATCGGATTGCCTTGT
>JBEEPK010000059.1:0-11687 GCA_041191145.1 Bacteroidota bacterium | reverse complement strand
GAGGGGAAAAGGAAATTGAGGTGATAATTGCAGTATCTTCATTGAAAATTAAGGAGATACAAATGTAGTGAAACACTTTTTATTCTGTTTTGTCATTGTCAAAACTATCTGTAATTTTGACGTCAAAGCAGCATAATCGTATCCTAATTTACACAATAAAGGTGCTTAACAATGAATAGATCTATGAGACTATGTAAGATCTTGACTCCCCTTTGCATGTTCATGGTTTCCCTGACATTGCATAACTCGGTTCAAGCGCAATCTCATCGTGCCCCGGAGAATAATCCTCCACAGATCACCGGTAAGGGTTCAAATGTAAAAACTCCAACAACTCAGAAAGTCTTGGTAGCGTATAGCCATGGAGACCCAACAGTTGAGGAACAGTACACACTCGAGCTAATGAATAGAGCAAGAGCTAATCCAAATGCAGAGGGCAGCCGTTTGGTTGATACACCTGATCCCGATGTTCAAGGAGCAATTGGATTTTTTAGCATCAGCAAAAGTCTCGTGAAATCTCAATTTGCAACTTATCCATCAAGACCACCACTAGCATTTCATCCGAAGTTGATTGATTGTGCTAGAGGGCATTCTGGTGATATGAGAACAAATGATTTTCAAGGTCATTCAGGTTCAAATGGCAGTTCAATGACAGATAGAATCAACAAAGTTGGCTATTCCGGTTGGACTGGCATTGGTGAAAATGTATTTTCATATGCCAAGAATATGTGGCATGCACATGCCGGTTTCAATATCGATTGGGGTGGCGACAATCAAGTCACTCTCGGACACAGAAAGAACATCATGAATTATGAAGGTGCTCTTTACACTGAAGTTGGTGTAGGTGTTTTAGAAGACAATAATCCAGGTACTCAAGTTGGAAAATATATAGTCACTCACAATTTTGGTGCTCGTGGTGACAAATATGTGACAGGCGTAGCTTATAAAGACAATAATAACAATGGTTTTTATGACATGGGCGAAGGACTCGCAGGAATCAAAGTTGAATTGTCCAAGGGTAATTTCTTTGCGACTACTTCAACTTCCGGTGGTTATGCAATTCCTGTAACAGGGTTAACAGGATCAGTCACCGTAACAGCAACCGGAGCAGGTCTCGGCGGTGTTGTCACTAAAACAGTATCACTACAAGGTCAAAATGTCAAAGTTGATATTACATCAGCTCTTCCTGGCATGGTATCACTCATCACTCCACCACATGAGCAAACTGAAGTAAATAAAGACATTAGTTTTGCATGGTACAAGAGTCTTGGTGCGACAACATATAATTTCGTCCTTGCTGATAATGAATCTTTCGATTCTCCTATTCTTGATATTGAAACCACTGATACAACACGTTCAGTTTTTGAAACATTGAAGAATGCTAAAGATTATTACTGGAAAGTTCGTGCAAAAACACAAGCTGGTTGGGGTGATTTTTCAGAAGTATTCATGTTTCAAATTAGAATCTATCCAAAAGATTGTGAGATTATTTATCCAAAAGAATTCGAAGCAATTTATCGCGATACAGTTTCATTGACATGGAAGAAAAATGATCCAACTGCTAAGCGCTATTGGATTCAACTTGCCGGTAATGAATATTTTGAAGATATACTTCTTGAAGACTCAACAATTTTGGACACAACGAAGAAGATCACTGTAGACTATGATATGACCTATTATTGGAGAGTAAAATCCTTCAATGGTGACTTGTGGAATGAATTTACAGATCCGGAAATCTTCTATACCGTTCAAGTTCCTGCAGGTATTGTTCCTGTTTCTCCCGTAGATGGATTTGCAACTGCCAATAGAAATATACGTTTCATATGGCGCAAAGACTATATGGATACAGAGGAATTGAAGAATAATCCTTTCTTACCCAAGGGATTATATTATTGGTTTGAATTGGCAGAAGACAAAGATTTCACAAAGATGTTCAAACAAGATTCCTTACTTCGTGATACCTCTATTTTTGTTGGAAACTTGAAAGTAGGTCAGACTTATCATTGGAGAACAAAAGCATATCATGAAATGGGATATGGTCCTTTTGGTGTAACTAATTCTCTCACGATATCATCACCTTCTTCGGTACAAGAAGATTTACTTCGTTCAGGAATTACAATCAGTTCGATTGATGGTGGTTTGCTCCTTACATCTGCTCAAGAAGAAATGGAAATTACCATCTTTACCATTGATGGCAGATCATTGGGATCAGTCAAGGCGCAAGGCAAACATTTTATACCATGCGATCAGCAGGGAATGAATTATGCGCTCATTCGATTACGAAATGCGCATCATATGATACCAATCAATTGTATCAAATAAATGAAAGCCCTCAAGAAATTGAGGGCTTTTTTATTGTTGGTCTAGATAACGTTGAAATAAATCTGGTCTTAACTCTTTGGTTTTATCTTTTGATTGATTCAATCGCCAATCATTGATGAGTGCATGATTACCGCTTCGCAAGACTTCCGGTACTTCCATATCCCTGAAATTTGCAGGTTTTGTATAATGAGGACAATCCAATAATCCATCATTCATGAATGCATCAGTCAATGCAGATTCAGCATCTCCCAAAACTCCCGGAATGAGACGAACAATGGCATCGGTCATGAGTAAAGCAGGTAATTCACCACCACTGAGCACAACATCACCAATCGATATTTCGCGTGTGATTAAAGTATCACGAACACGCTGATCAATTCCCTTATAATGTCCGGCAAGAATGATGATATTCTGTTTCAATGATAATTCATTTGCCATTTCTTGATTGAAAACAGGGCCATCAGGACTGGTATAGATGATCTCATCATAATCCCTTTCACTCTTCAATTGTTCGATGCAATCAAAGATTGGCTCGCATTGCAAAATCATCCCTGCTCCCCCACCAAATGGAGTATCATCGATATGCTTATACTTGCCTTTTGCATAATCATGGAGATTATGTGTGAAAATTTCTACAAGTGACTTCTCTTGTGCTCTTTTGAGTATACTCGTTTCAAGAGCAGATGCAAAAATGTCCGGCACAGCAGAAATCAAATCTATTCGAATGATGGGCATAAGTTCTCAACCAAGTTGTCGAAAAAGATGAAGGAGATATGGCGCTTGATTTGTTATGATATAGAGAAAAAAGAATACTAAGAAAGCATCCCACATCGTTTTTGTGCGAAGCCTCATACCGGTTGCCAATACCGATGCAGAGAAGACAATACTGATCATGATTAGATCGGGCATTTCATGAAGAATTATAAATACATATATCGTTGCAAGTATTGGCGTGCAAATCATGATGATCCAATCGCTGAATCCTCTTCGGTGCATGAATTCAGCAAAGAAACCAAACCAATACACAATACCGGACAATAAGGGAATCAAGAGACCAAAAGCATGAAGCAATCCAATCTGATAATCACCATTCAGAAAGCCATAGCAGAATCCAAAGAGTAATCCTCTGAACACAGTAGGAAAAAACTTTTTGTCCAGTGCATTTGGGATGATGCCAATTGCAGAAGGATGAATTGCTAGCATCGTAAGAAGCAAAAAGATCATGATAGGATACATGACCATTGAAGGAATGAAATATGCACAAGTCAAAACAATCACAGCGCCATAGAGTCCGAATGAAACTTCATGATTCAACATGAGATATCTCGATTCAGAAAGTAATGAACGCTTTTGAGTTGCTGAAGTGATTGACAAGGAATCAGTCCTTCTTTTCTTGCAATGAAGCAATATGATGTAATACATGCTCTTTCATGGCATTTTCCACCTCTTCATGCGCAGTGCCTTTAATCATGTGAGCTAATTGAGGACAATAACTAGCATAATTCGCTCCATTGTCATAACGGCGAATAAGGATATCATAGTCTGCCGGATTGGTGCTTGTATATGTTTCCATGTCAATACTCCGAATTATCGTAAAAACTTAAGCTGTCAACGGACAAAATTACGGTAATTACCCGTAAATTTGTTGTAAATACCTATTCATCTTCAATGATTGTCATGAATACTCTCAAAGCATATCTCGGGGCAGGTTATTTTTCTATCAGATACTTCCCCATTTTCACCTGCATTTTTCTGCTTTTTGCTCAATCGACATATGCGCAGAACAGATATTCAATGGTGAGGATACCTACAAATGAAGTCAAACACATGCAAGATCTCTTAGATCTTGGTGTGGATGATGATCATGGAATTCGTAAAATCAACGGATACTATGAATGTATCATCAGCGATCATGCAAAGAAGCAACTCAAGTCCGGAAATATTACTGTTGAAACAATTATTTCTGACATGGAATCATTTTATGAAGCGCGTTTGAAAACAGATTATGCTCGCTTCATGAAGGAATTGAATCAGGGCTCAATTCTTGCTCCAAAGAATTTTGCATCGGGTACCATGGGTGGTTATTATACGCTCGAAGAGATTCATCAACAAATGTCACGCATTGTACAATTCGCAGGTACATCATTTATCAAAAGCGATACAATTGGGACATCCCATGAGAATAGACCAATCATTGCTTGGATATTTGGAAAAGACCGCGATGCTAAAAAACCTCGCACTCTTCTGACTTCATTGCATCATTCTCGTGAGCCAGGTGGAGCGACGACGCTTTTATACTTTTTATGGGATTTATTCGAAAGAGCAAAGCAGAATGATCCGGAAGCACAATATCTACTCAATGAAAGAACGCTTGTGATTGCTCCTTGCATTAATCCTGATGGTTATGCATTCAATCAAAAGCAAAGACCCGAAGGCGGTGGACTCTGGAGAAAAAACAGAAAAATTATCACGAATGATGTATTTGGTGTGGACCTCAATCGGAATTATGGTCCCGAATCATTTTGGAATGCCAATAATGGTGGCTCTTCCACTGATCCAAAAAATGACACTTATCGAGGTGAGGCTCCATTCTCCGAACCTGAAACGCAAGCCTTGCGCAATCTCATTGATTCCTATGTATTTGGTTGTATTCTCAATTATCATACCTATAGCAATTTGCTAATTTATCCTTTTGCATCTCTTAGTCAGGAAACAAAAGATTCCGCAACTTTTCGTGGATTCTCTGCTGATGCAACCAGATTCAATGCCTATTCTGCAGGAAGAGATCTCGAAACTGTCGGCTATACAACAAGAGGAAATTCAGATGATTGGGCATATAATGCACATGATGCACTCGCATTCACGCCGGAGGTTGGTGCTATCACCGATGGTTTTTGGCCTTCCCCACTGCGTATCGTTCCTCATGCACAAGAAAATCTACACATGAATTATCAAGCATTATGGAGCTCCGGTTCGAATCTTTGCATCAGACTTGCCGAGGTAAAGATAGATTCACTGCAAGATCCAATGAACGCTAATGGATCATTGGAAATCGATGTACAGAATATCGGCAGACTCAATCTTGAAGAACAATCCATTGTAATTGTGAAATCTCTCAGAGAAGATGTCAAACTCCTTGATAACATCATCACCATTCCAAATATTGCATCAGGAGAACGCATCAAACGCTTTCTTCAATATGAAGTTAAGAACAATTATAGAAATGGAGATCCTGCCAGATTTCTAGTTACCAGAATACAACATGGAATAGCAAGAACAGACACTGCAATTGTATCGTTATATCTCCCAACTGTGTTTTCATTGTTCACAAAAGCGAGCGATACTCTTTCTTTTAGTAGAAATGAGTGGAAAGCCACAATGCTGAAGGATGGATCTGTAATGTTAGAAGATAGTCCCGGAAGACAATACAATCCTGAGATCAACAATTTTGCAGAGTATTATAATGATATTGATATAAATCAATTCCGACTAGTATCCCTTCAATTTGAAACACGCTGGAATATTGAACCATTAGGTGATTTTGGTATTGTTCAAATAAGTACTGATCAAGGAAAAAATTGGTCATTCCTTCGTACCTCTCGAATGGTGAAAGGCAGTGGTATTCAAGGTGGAAAACAAGAGGCAATCGGTTTCGGATTTCAAGGAAATATGCCGGAATGGGAATTCCAAAAAGCTGATCTCTCTCAATATCTGAAAAGTAAAGTGCGCTTCAGATTCGGCATGCTTTCAGATCGTGGTGCTGAGTTTGATGGTTTTGCTGTAAAGAATGTGAAAATGATCGCCTATGCTGATTCTTTCAGTTCCATAGAAGATGCGAACATGAATCAATTACATGTAGAAGTGTTTCCATTGCCAGCACAAGACATTGTCTATCTCAATCTTTCAAGGAATCAACAGTCTTCACCACTCAATATATCAGTATCAATTCATGATCAAGTGGGGCGTGAAGTGATTCCATCGCAAGATGAAATACTCTATGAAAAGGATATGATCATACCAATTGATGTGAGTGCATTGTCTGGCGGCATTTATGTGATTCGCATCAAGAATGGATTTGGTGATGTTCAAAGTATCACTGTTCCAATCATTCGATGAATAGTTATGTTCACATAATGAATTCATGGGTAACAAGAGTCATTTTTGGCATCACTCTATGCGTATTCGGGATCATCATGGATGTCACTTTCTTATATATAGAATGGCAACCAATGACATTGATGATACTTTTTCTCGGTATGATTGGATCTGAGGAATTGCGGGGTGGATCATATGCAACAATGGGTTTTTCCATTGATTCATATATGTGGAAGGAGTTTGTTACCGGTTTGTTCATGGGTATTGTACCTATTCTCTTTCTCATTGTATTGTATTCGATGAATGCATGGATAGACCTAAAATGGAATTCACAATTTGAAATGGCATCTATTCTTCCCATCATTTCATTTGCCATCATTGAAGAATTAATATTTCGAGGAATCATTTTTCAGGCGCTTGTTGAGAGATTCGGCATGATTACAATATCTCTCATATTCGCACTATTATTCAGCATGGCACATCTTGCAAATCCCAATTACGAGCCTATAGCAATGTTGAACACATTTCTCGTTAGTCTTGTCTTCTCTTATTCTTGGTATCATACTCGTGGTTTGTGGCTGCCGATTCTTTTACACATTTCGTGGAATCTCATGCTATATCTCATGGGAATGACATTAAGTGGAATGGTATTGAAAAATTCATTGTACTTAACCTCCCTATCAAGTGAAATTCCGACACCTTGGCTGAATTCGTATTATGGAATTGAAGGAACGGTATATTGCACAATCGTATTGATCCTTTTTTTTCCGATCATACAAATGCTTCCACAATCACCAATCAGAATGGCCGAGTTATTCCGTTTGAATTATGCCATCAATGATGGACAATCTGCAGGAGAAGTGTATGAAGACTAATTTGACATCCGGTATTCAAAAGACAATATTGAAAATCACATTTCCAATTATCATGCTCTTCGCGCAACAAGAATCAATGGATGCACAATGGGTAATGATGCGCTCCGATGCCGATTCTCTCGTGCAAATGGGTGCAGTGATGATTTATAATATGGAATTCGATGCCGCTTCAGCTTTATTCGGAAAAGTGATTGACATGTATCCAAAGCATCCCGCAGGTTATTTTTTGGACGCAATGGTTGAATGGTGGCGCATACAAGCCGATAGAAGAAAGAAAAACAATGATGAGATATTTCTCAATAAATGTGGTCAAGTGATTGTGCTTTGTGATGAATTGCTCGAAGCAAATCCAAAAGATCTTTCAGCATTGTTTTTCAAAGGAGGAGCGCTTGGTTTTCGCGGAAGATATTATGCAGGCAGAGAATCCTGGATCAATGCTGCAGATGATGGTCAAAAGGCTTTTTCAATCCTACAGAAATGTCAACAACTTGCTCCCGGAAATCATGATATCATGCTTGGAACAGGTTTATATAATTATTATGCAACAGCCCTCCCTGAACAATATCCTGCGCTAAAACCAGTAATGATGTTTCTACCGAAAGGTGATAAAAATCTCGGCATCATGCAATTACAGGCCGCAGGAAGAGGCGCCAGATATGCGGCGACCGAAGCAAAGGTATCATTACTCCAAGTCTGGTATCAATTTGAAAAAAATGCTTTGGAAGCATTACCCGTTGCCATGGATCTCTATACAAGATATCCCAAGAATCCCTATTTCCACAGATATGTCGGTCGCTGTCAAGTACAACTCGGCATGTGGAATGAAATGGAGCAAACTTGGAGAAATATCGTCAATAGATGCATCAGCAAATCTGTAGGTTATGATCAGCAAACCGCTCGCGAAGGACTGTATTATGTGGGCCTTGCACTCATGTACAGAAAGCAACTTGATTCTGCCCTCAACTATTTTTATAAATGCGATGAGGCAGGACGATTCCTGGATGAAGATGTATCAGGTTTCACAATCAAAGTCAATCTAAAGATTGGCAATATTTATGATATTCAAGGCAAAAGATCTCTTGCCATCGAACAGTATAAGAAAGTATTGAAATGGGATGATAGACAGAATTCCCATGATGAAGCAAAACGGTATATCAATACACCATTCACTTTTTGAATCGGAGCATTCCCGTGAGTGAACAATCAGCATTTGAGAAATGGACATTACTTGCACAAAAAGAATTGAAAGGTAAATCACCCGAAGATTTGACCAAGCATACAGCTGAGAATATTCCCATTCAACCTGTGTATACGGAACAGCATTTGCCCAATGAATTCGATGCAAATGCAATGCCCGGCATATTTCCCTATGTGCGGGGTCCTTATGCGACGATGTATACGAATAGACCTTGGACAATCAGACAATATGCCGGATTCTCGACTGCCTCCGCATCAAATGCATTCTATAAAAGAAATCTTGCTGCCGGACAAAAAGGTTTATCAGTTGCTTTTGATCTTGCCACGCATCGTGGATATGACTCGGATCATCCTCGCGTGGTTGGTGATGTGGGAAAAGCAGGCGTTGCGATTGATACGGTGGAAGACATGAAAACACTTTTTGCAGGAATTCCTCTCGATGCAATGTCTGTCTCCATGACCATGAATGGTGCTGTGATTCCTGTTCTCGCAATGTTTATCGTTGCCGCTGAGGAACAAGGGTTAACAATGGACGCACTTTCCGGAACGATTCAAAATGATATCCTGAAAGAATTCATGGTGCGTAATACTTTCATTTATCCTCCCGATCCATCAATGCGTATTGTTGCAGATATCATTGAATTCACAAGCAAGCATATGCCCAAATTCAATAGCATCAGCATCAGTGGCTATCACATGCATGAAGCAGGAGCAAGTGCTGTTCAAGAAATAGCTTATACCATTGCGGATGGTTTGGAATATGTGAAAAGCGCCCTTGATCGCGGTTTGCATATTGATGACTTTGCACCGCGCCTCTCATTTTTCTGGGGTATTGGCATGAACTTCTTCATGGAAATAGCCAAGATGCGCGCAGCGAGAAAATTATGGGCTGAGGAGATAACAAAGTTTAATCCGCAAAAGCAAAGTTCATTATTACTTAGAACGCATTGTCAAACTTCCGGTTGGTCACTCGCAGCTCAGGATCCATATAATAATGTGATTCGTACAACCATCGAGGCGATGTCAGCCATATTGGGTGGTACTCAATCACTGCATACAAATTCATTTGATGAAGCACTTGGCCTTCCGACTGATTTCTCGGCACGCATTGCTCGCAATACACAATTGATATTGGCAGAAGAATCCCATATCACAGATGTGGCCGATCCACTTGGTGGTTCCTATTATGTGGAATCTCTCACTGATTCACTTTATCAAGAAGCCAAGAAAATCTTGTCAGAGATTGATCAATTAGGTGGTATGACAAAAGCCATACAGCAAGGAATTCCAAAGAGACGCATTGAAGAATCAGCCGCAAGAAGACAAGCACTAATCGATCAGAAAAAAGAAGTTATCGTCGGTGTGAATAAATATGAGCCAGAGCAAGATACTCCTGTAGATGTATTAGACATTGACAATACAGCAGTACTACATTCTCAAGTTCAATCACTTGAAAAGATCAAAAGTGGAAGGAAATCTAAACTTGTAGAAGAATCACTGGCATCGATTCAAGAGATTGCTCAATCCGGTAAAGGAAATTTGTTGGAAGCAGCAATCATCGCATCGAGACATCGTGCAACTTTAGGAGAGATTTCCGAAGCGATGGCAAAAGTGTTTGGTCGATATGAACCAACAGTGTCATTGATCAGCGGTGTATATGCTTCATATAATCAAGACAATTCAGGATTTGCCATGGTGCAGGACGAAATAATCGCTTTTGAACAAAAACATGGAAGAAGACCACGCATCATGGTGGCAAAACTTGGGCAGGATGGGCATGATCGAGGAGCTCATGTGATAGCAACAGGTTTTGCGGATGCCGGATTCGATGTTGATCTTGGACCACTCTTTCAAACTCCTGTAGAAGCTGCTAGACAAGCCATTGAAAGTGATGTACATGTGATTGGCGTGTCGAGTCAGGCAGCAGGACATAAAACCTTGATTCCCCTTTTGATTGAATCACTCAAACAACAAGGCGCCGATGATATCATCGTGATTGCCGGTGGCGTGATTCCACCAAAAGATTATGATGAATTATATGCTGCAGGTGTGAAGGCAATATTCGGTCCCGGAACAAATGTAACCGAAGCCGCGATGAAAGTGGTACAACTGATCGAATAATATGCATAAAAAAATGGCCTCCTGAAGGAGGCCATGACTATTTATGATGAGATTTTCACGAGCAGATCGACCACTCTGTTTGAATAGCCCCATTCATTGTCATACCAACCAACCACTTTCACGAGATTACCCATTGCCATAGTGGAATCGGAATCAAATATGCAGGAATGCGGATTTCCGATGATGTCAACTGATACTAGTGGATCCTCAGAATATTCTAAAATTCCTTTGAGATAAGAATCAGCAGCGGATTTCATAGCTGCTGCATTGATTTCTTCTTTGGTCACTTCTCTATTCAAGATAGCTGTGAAATCTGTTACCGATCCATCAGGTGTTGGGACGCGGAATGAGAATCCATCCAATTTACCTTTGAGTTCGGGAAGAACTTCGCCAACTGCTTTAGCAGCACCGGTTGTAGTTGGGATGATGCTCACTGCCGCGGAGCGTGCTCTGCGAAGATCTTTATGGGGGAGGTCCAAAATGCGCTGATCATTTGTATATGCATGAACAGTGGTCATATATCCCTTTTCGAGGCCGAATGCATCATTGAGTACTTTCACCATGGGCGCAAGACAATTCGTTGTGCAGGATGCATTAGAAAGAACGGTTTCGGTACCTGTCAATGTATGATCATTCACACCGAGTACAACTGTTCTGTCAAGTGCATCTTTGGCGGGTGATGTCAAAATCACCTTTTTGGCATGCTTCAAATGTTTTGATAATTGTTCTTTGGAGCTGAATACGCCGGTTGATTCAATCACGCAATCCAAATCAGACCAAGGAATTGATTCGATGGACTTTTCAGCGCTGATGACGATTGTACGGCCATTTACAATGATGGATGAATCATTCGCTATTACTTCTCCGGAAAATCTTCCGTGAACAGAATCAAATTTGAGTAGATGGGCCAATGTTTTGGCATCTGTGAGATCATTGATACCAACAATCTCAATAAGATCGGGTCTGGCGGCGGCCACTCTAAACACTAAACGCCCGATGCGTCCAAAACCATTGATTGCGATGCGAATTGCCATGGATTGAAAAACCAAAAAATGAACAAAATGGAAAGCATGCTAATTT
>JBEEPK010000058.1:0-15449 GCA_041191145.1 Bacteroidota bacterium | reverse complement strand
AATGCATAGCTATTCATACCTTGAGCAATTTTGATAGAACCGCTGGTTTGAACAACTCTGCCAAGCATGTCGATCAAATTTAATGTCACTGATTGTTCTTTTGCATCATCAATCGTGAAATGCACGGCTGCTGCACCTGAGAATGGATTTGGTTGAACCAAGAATGAAGGATCTGCATGATCTTCATCAACAGATGAAGCAGAACCAAAGAGCCAAGTATATGCTCTACTCATCAGAGTATTCTTTACTTCATCATCTGTAATACCATCCATGTCAAAGGTAAACATCACCAACTTACCCTCACCATCTTGCCAACGGATACCGGCAACATTGTCAAGATTCTCATCCATGTACATTGTTGGCACAGATTTACTATCAGGATTCACAGAAAGTGCATCTGTAAAATAAATGAAAGGATCTGTATTGAAATTAGCAACATCATTCGCAAGATAATTGATATCATTTCCGATAGGATCATCTTTGACGCCTGTCAATTGGAAAGGAATTACGCCGGTAATTTGACCATTTGCATTTGTTTCTAAACGAAGAACAGGATCGGCAACAACATTGACCCCAAGCTTGGTATTGAAAAATGCCTTTGTTTCAGTTGTGGCAGAAGTAGACTTCGCGCCATTGAATGCTTCAAGTCCACCGGCGATGAATACTTTTTTGCCTGCATCAAGCATTGAGCTTACTTGAGCCAAAATTGCAGGATTTGTTCCTAATGCACCTCTGGAGCCATAATGAACTGCAATGATGGCTGCGTCGAATGAACTTGCAGGATACATTTCCATGAAACCTGCATTCAAAGGTAAATCAATTGATTTTGTAGCAAATTCACCACCGCGATTTTTGAGTGGCTGACCATAGTGATCATTCATGCGTGGATGAGCACCATAAATCGCATACTTCATGCCAGGTGTCATATTATACACATTACCTTTGCTGACACGACCAATCACATTTTCATCTTCAGGAATTGCTTCTACTGAAATAATGGCATAACCTTGATTATTCCCGGTAGTCAAAGTGACATTTGCTGTTGCTGTGCCATTTGCAGGAAGATTTACTGATGAAGGCTCTACTTTTGCAGTCCAACCTTCTGGCATCAATGAATTTTCTGTATCAATGCTCAATGATACATTGGATGCTGTACCTGTAAGATTTTTGACAGTGATTTGCGTACTGCCATTTGCTCCTTGAGCCACTAACATCGCAGGTTTTTCAACTGTTGTTTCAGTCTTGACAATTGCTTTGGTCAAACCAATCTCATTGGCATTGAGCATTTGCTTTGCATTTGATGCTGTTCCATACTTCTGAACTGTACCAACAAGCGTGATATTTTCAGGCTTATAGGAAGCAGGTAATGTATAGCTGAATGATGCAGTATATGGTGTACCAGTTTGTGCGACACCAGGAATGATTCCTCTTACACCCCAAACACCACCTGCATATGAACGGACAACTGAGCGATGCTTATATCCTGTAATGGTTGCAGGTTTAGCATAATATGGATGACCGACAAAACTTGGATTGTTTGCAATGAAATTTTTCTGATCATATGCAGCACCTGTGCCAGTCACATTATCCTCAACAACGATCATATTGATTCTGACATCACCGGATACTGATTTCACAAAATTTGCAGTGACATCAGCTGTAATCTTGCGAGTTGCTGCATCATATTTGACATTTGTAATCTCGACACCAACTTCTGCTGGAAGTGCCATTTGTTGGCGAACAAAATTTGACCAAAGAGAACGGCTTACACCAACTGTTTGCTGACCAGTAAATAGCTTACGATCAATCGAACCACTAGGATAACCTGCCACGAAAGAGCGGAGAGTATCAGCCATAACCTTAGGAATCTCCATTCCATCACCTTGATGCACTTTCACAGCAATCAATTGATCGGGATATTGTGCCAAAAGATTGTCAATAACAACAGATCCATCCACACACCAACCGCACCATGCACCGGTGAATTGTTCGACAAATACACGCTTAACAGGACCTTGAGCCATCACATTGGGCAAAGAAATAATTGCCATCACTGTTGAAAGCACAAGAATTCGTACAAACTTGTTCATTTATTAACTCCATTACTTGAATAAGTATGATAATTGGTCCTCAAACTACAAAAAAAAATGGGATGACCCAATAAGGATCATCCCATCATTGTATCCAAAAAGGGATTAGCGATTGATCAACAATGGCAATTGTACGCCTGAACCACCCATTGTACGAGTAATCATGCGATATGCACCTGCAGGCAATTGTGCAGCATTGAATGAAAGAGCATGTGAACCTGGTTGTGTCATGCCTGAGAATAATGAAGCTACTTCACGACCCATTGCATCTACAACTGTGATAGTTACAAATTTTTCTGTTTGACCATTGACTGTATAATTGACAACAGCCATATCGCTCATTGGATTAGGATTGATTGCCAAGGAAAGTTCTTCATTTGAACCTTCAGCAATATCTTCTGCAGATGCTGCTGTACCAGTCATGAGCCAATCAATACAACGTTTGAAAAATTCATTTCCTACTGATGCTGTACCAATTGATTCAATACCAAATGAAGAATACACCAAACGATTTCCATCCAATTCAATGCGAGCAGTTGCAAGTTCTGATTGGATATTATCATAGTACAATACAGGCTTTGCAATTGCAGGATTTGAAATCGTGAAAGCATCTGTGTACAATGAATAGCTTTGATTAGCAATTGAACCTTGTTGATTACAATTGATCAATGAGCCATTATTCAATTTATTTCCAATAACATCACCATTAACTCCACGAACACTGAATGTGCTCAAAGTATTACCGCTGAAGCGGATTTTTGTTCTGTCATAGGAAAGACCAATTGCATTATAGAAGTCTTGGACTTCTTGCATTTGACCATCAGAAATGTTTTGAACTACATCATAAGCCCATTGCATACCTTGAGGAGCGATGATCATCACTTTGCGATTCAGTGACAAAGCAACTTCGATTGTATTCAATGGATTTGCATAATTGTAATTTTCTGGAAGTTTCAAAGGATTTCCACCGATTGGGAAAATCATTGCTTCTACATTGTCCATTTCTGATGCATATGCTTCAAGAAGACC
Organism: Bacteroidota bacterium; assembly: GCA_041191145.1. Classification (GTDB taxonomy): domain Bacteria; phylum Bacteroidota; class Ignavibacteria; order Kapaibacteriales; family UBA961; genus UBA961. The sequence continues at coordinate 12,330 of JBEEPK010000058.1, read as the reverse complement.
AGCATTGTATGGAAATACAACTGCATCAGCTTTCAATGCTGCTGACATTGCACTGTGATAATTAGGTGTTGCAAAGCTTGAGAAACCGGAGAAAGTTACAATCTTTGGTTTTTCAGAAAGTACTGCAAAGGCAGTGGTTGAAGCCAAATTAAATTTGTCTGCATAACCCGGAACGCCTTTAACACCAACAACTACATAAGCTGCAGTTGCAGGCGCTTTCACTTCGACATCAACTGTTACAGATCCACCAGCAGGAACATCAACGGAGGTAGGAGTTACTGTAGCAGTCCAACCTGTTGGAAGAGGAAATGCATCTGTATCAATTGAAAGATTGACTTTCATGTCAGCACCTGATGGATTATTGACATTCACAACTTGTGTGATAGTTCCGCTTCTTGGAATGGTGTTCAAGAAGCTATCCATTGTCAAGTTTGCAAAACCATCTTCTTTGGCATTTGTTGCACCTTGAAGAATTTCTTTTGAATCTTCATCTTGGACAAATGCAACAACATAGAGCATTGTTGGGTCCAATGCATATTGACCTGTTGTTGGAATATTGAATGAGTAATTAAATGACTTTGAACCGCCTGCAGGAATATCAAGATCTTCACCATTGAGATTTGGCAACATCTTTCTCATGATATCATAGAATTCTTTTTCGCCATTTGTACCCGCACTAGCATAATAGCGGAAACGCTCATTAATCACTACGCGCAATTTATTAGCACCGGACAATGCTTGTGAAGAAGCAACAGTGACTTTCACATTCATTGTATTGCCATTGCGTGTTTCTTCGATTGACAATGTGATTGGAGACATAGTTCCACGAACTTGCTCAACAACTTGTTGCATTGCTGTTGTATCAGAAGGAGCACCATTATAATAGTTTGCTGATGAAGCATCCAAAATGGAACCATTCACTGTTGCACAAGGAACACCGATATTCTGGATTCCATAATATCTAATCCTACTATTATGCATGTTCGAATCAGCTGCATTCATGATATCTCTGCCGGGAAACCATGCCTGTATCTTCACAGGGATGACCATATCTTTGTTGTTTTCAACATATGCCTGAAATGTTGGATTTTGACGAGCGCAAGGACCGCAACTCGCATTTGTACCTTCTTCGATAACCACCATCCTGGGTGAATCTGCCTTTGCGGGCATCAAGGATAAGGTCATCATTGCGATCAGCATCGCAAAACGGATCATGTGTTTCATGATAATACCTTCTGTGTGAAATAGGGGAAATATTTGTTTTTTGGATTCAGGATTTCGTGACCAAAAATAGAGAAAAAATCGCGTCTTTTTGGCATACAGATGACAATATACTGAGTAAATAGCCTACTTTTTTCAGGACCAAATGTATAGACATGAAATAAAGAGGAAAGTCACAGGCTAATGTCAAATCAATATATAGTTCCATCAGATTGATGTTTTGACCTTTTTTCTTCAATTTTCGCCAATTTTTCAGTCACTACCTTAGCAATTGATATTCCTCTGGAATTGGCATAATTGTGCAATGCGATGAATACATCAGCAACCTCGGATTCGACTGCTTCAGAGTCAATCTCTTTGCCCTTCCAAAGCTTTTTCTCCAAATTGGCCAATTCACCGGCTTCGCCACAAAGCTCCAAACAAAAGAATTCCGGCGTTCTTTGAATGAAATGCTTGTCTTGATACTCTCTAAAAGCACTTTGTATATGAGTGCCTTGTGATTTTATGACATTAATGAGAGAGTTTGCTTCTTCGACCATGATTCACCTTTTGCTCACTTGTTCTTTGTTAGGTTCCTCAGCAAACATTGCCTTCTCTGTATCGATGACATATTGCACCCAGCGAGCATTATCAGGCTTTCCAATTTTATAAAATGAATGCATCATCAATGCTCCGATTCGATTGCGAATGGAATCTCTTTCTGATTCATTTCGTACTTGCAACCAGGCATGTTGCTCAAAATATGGATACAAATGTTCTAATACTTTTTTGGGTTTTTCAGCGGTATCAGCCGCAAGATTATTGAGGACGCGAGTTAATCTTCCTGCAGGATCGATAGTCTTTTTAGCATATGAAGTATCTTTTTTCGCCATGAAAGCATTGAAGCGTTCGATTTTGTTCTTCAATTTCTTAACTGATGCAGAATCACTGAAATTATACACTTTGAATCGAATTCCTGTTTCCGGTCTAACCTTTACGGCAATTGAAGCTGCATCTTTCGGAAATCCAGCTTTGTTCAAATCATATACAAGCCCCTTGATTCCTTCGGTACTTAAATTTGATTTCATGAGAGTGAGTCCGCCACGGATGAGCAATTCGCCCATGATTCCATCAGCTTTATGGAAATGCCTTAAAATCATTTGTCGGATATATTGACCTTGATTGAAACAGCGTTGATAATCATCACCGCCGAGTCCTTTTCTTGATCTCAGCACTTGTAAAGTAGATTTACTGTCTCGGTGACCAAGTAACTCTATCAACCCCATTGCCTGTGAAAATCCGAGTTGAATCCAATAATTCACCGGACCGACTTTGGCAATCTTACCTGCCTCACTCAAATATGCTTTTATGCCTCTGGTTGCATGAACAATTGTCAATTTATTTTGGGAAGAATCTCTCATGCCTGCATCGGCAGGAGTATCTCGAGGAATAGAAACAATTTCGATATATCCACTATCGGGTACAATTGAGATAATATGATTTGCATCCGCCCTTTTCGATACAGTACCCATTCGTGCATCAACTCCTATCACTGCGATATTGATCCGCCTGGTAGAAGAAGGAATAGTTCTTGTTGAATCTTTTTGATACAAGTAACCTGCTTCATTGGAAGCATCTTGCTTGATATAGGATGAATCATTCAAAAATTCTGATTCAGCAATTGATAATTGTTCTTCATTTTGTTTTGTTTCAACCGTATCAAGCTCTTTTAAATTGGAATCAGCTTTTGTAACAACTTCACTTTTCAGTGGTTTAGGTTTTTCTAACAAATGTATTGTCAGCCAAGCTCCCAAAAAGAAAATGAGTACAAGGAGGACAATTCCTAATCTTTTTACTAAATTCATGTGCAAAATCGTGTAGGGTTAAGCCCGATGAATGGGAAAATCTTTATTCTACAATTCGTTTCACCCCATCTTTTAATGTTTTTTTATGGGGTTGCAATGTTACGGAATACTTGTCAAATCACCTAACAGTACAATGCAGCGTAAAACCTTGACATATTTACTCTTTGTCATATTTGGCTCAGTTTCAATCACACTGGCCATATCGGCATTGAATTCTCATATGAATTCGCAATACAGGTTATTGAATTCAAAGCCGGATAGTACATCCTCGGCTCAAATAGCGGATAGCACTGTCAAAAAAGTAATTACAAAGCAAGCAGACAAAGAAATCAATACCGGTTATATCTTTGATCATTTGATTGAAGAAATGATCAAAAGAGATTATCATACACTACCAATTGGTGAATGCATGGGGAAAATAGGTAGCATGATGATTGGCACAAGATATGTTGGTGGCACATTGGAGCTTATGCCCGAGCGATGCGTTTTGGATTTAAATGGACTTGATTGCGTGACTTTTTTTGAGAATACATTGAATATCTCTAGAACCGCAAAAATAAAGCAGAATGAAATTTTACAAAACCCCAATTCCATTACTTTTCGTGATGTATTAGATCAGATTGAATATACCCGTTACCGTGGTGGCAATATGGATGGATACACTTCAAGATTGCATTATACTTCGGAATGGATTATTGATAATGTAAAAAAAGGTGTTGTAAAAGACTTGACTAAGGAATTGGGCGGCAAACCTTTCCCCGTAAAAGTTGGATTCATGAGTGCCAATCCTCAATATTATCCTCAATTGGTGGCTGAGCCAACCTTGGTTAGGAAAATTCAAGGCATAGAAAATGAAATCAATGCTCAAAAACATTGGTATATCCCCAATGCGCAAGTGAAAGACATTGAAAGCAAATTGCAAACGGGTGATATCATTGCCATTGCAACAAATAAGTCCGGATTAGATTATTCTCATACAGGCATGATCATCAAAAACGCAAAAGGGATGGCCTTATTCCTCCATGCCTCTTCGGCCAAAAAAAGAGTATATCTTGACAAACGCATATCAACTTATCTGTCAGAATCATCAACAAGCATTGGAATTTCAGTGCTTCGACCTCAAGATCCCAATCAAGAATCAGAAGAAGTCATCGAAGATTCTGATTCAGAATAATATAAGCCTTGCTTATCCCCACAAAATAACCTATGTTTGTAATCCTTATCGCGGGGTAGAGCAGTTGGTAGCTCGTCGGGCTCATAACCCGAAGGTCGTAGGTTCAAGTCCTGCCCCCGCTACAAAATAGTAAAGCCTTGGTTCTCAATGAGCCAAGGCTTTTTTGTTTTGCAACCTTCATACTACTTGCTATTTACATAGGACTTATTACACACTTCTCTAATAACCTTTACTCCTCATATCTCTTCAATCGAATCACATAGCCATTAATCCACCTATTGTTTTGTGCATCATAATAAGCAGGGCTATAAGAATATGCCATTATGCCCAAACTCGGCAAATAATGATCAATGCTTTGAATTTCACCTGAGTTTTCAACTTTTCCCGAATATGTAGTTTGATATTTCAAGCGTGAACGAAATTTTCTACCTGTTACTTTCAATGTATCAATCGTAAAAGACTCATCTCCATAATATGAGTGTATATATACATATTCAAGTGTTCCTCTTTTTCCGGGTGCTAAGTCTATGGATGTTCTGATGGTATCTTTTGTTTCTGCTAATGAAGTAATAGGGATTTTCATCCAAATTAGTGAATTGCCCAATGTAATTCTTTGCTGCAGATCTTGATCGGAATCAACATGATAGTATTCTTGAATACTGGTATCGCGATATTGATTACGCAATACATATACATCAGACTTACCAAAAAGAATCGTATCAGCACTCATCACAATACTTGAATATTCATTCGTAGTACCAGGAATTCTATCATTATAACGATCGATTTCATATGATTCAAAGTAGAAAGTGCTTCCTTTTTTTGGAAAATTAATTCGCATAGATTCAGGTCCCAAAATACTTCCTCCTTCACATCCCCAAAGAAGAAATCCCAGAACAATAATCAAAATTACTCTCATGTTGCACCCGAATTTTGTATCACATTTCATTTCGTAATATACTATTTTGCGCATTCAATAATTGATTGATTCTCATATACTTGAAGCATATTTTTTCATCAAAAGATAGCTGGGACTGATATCATGGCAAAACCTTCACAAATACTACTCATGTTTCTTCTCTTTGTGACATCATTGTATTGCAGTCCCAAAGAAAAGAGCAATGAAACAATTCGTCATGATTCAAAAGTCAATGTACAAGAACAATCAGATGACATCATCATCACTGCTGTTGGTGATATCATGATGGGAACAAATTATCCGAATGAATCCTCCATGCCTCCACGAGATGCATATTTATTGCGACCCGTAACTGAAGCTTTGAAAAAAGGTGATGTGATATTCGGAAATTTAGAAGGTCCTGTTATGGATAGCGGAGGTATTCCAAAATCATGCAATGATCCTGCAACTTGCTATGTATTCAGACAACCTGAATACTTTGTAAATGAACTACAAGAAGCAGGATTCAATATGCTTTCAATTGCCAATAATCATGTTGGGGATTTGGGCGAACCGGGACGATTGAATACGATTGCCATATTGAAAAAACATGATATTCGTTTTGCAGGGCAAACATCCTGTCCTTGGGATACGCTGAGAGTGAAAGGATTGCTTATCGGCATGACTGCATTTGCTCCAAATAAAGGATGTTTAAATATCAATGACGAGAAAGAAATTCAACAGATAGTCAAGAAACTTGATGCAATGTGCGATATCGTCATTGTATCTTTTCATGGTGGAGCCGAAGGACAATCTCATACACATGTTCCAAGAAAACATGAAATGTTTCTTGGCCAAGATCGCGGAGATGTCTATGCATTTGCTCGCACTGCAATTGATGCCGGAGCAGATGTGGTATTGGGACATGGACCACATATAACCAGAGCAATTGACCTGTATAAAGGTAGATTCATTGCCTATTCAATGGGAAATTTCTGTACCTATGAGAAATTTAACATCAAAGGCATTTCAGGCATGGCACCAATCTTTGAATTACATGTTTCAAAGGCAGGTGTTTTTATTGATGGCAAGGTTATTTCAACCCGACAATATGGTCGAGGCGGACCTGTGATCGATGAAGAGAATTCAGTCATCAAAGAAATTCAGCGTTTAACTGCCGAGGATATTCCTGAAATTGAGTTGACCTTTGACAAAGAACATTTTACCATTCGCAATAAAGAGTAAATTCAATGAAAAAACTTCGCTCTATTGAATCCATCATTTCACCTCCTCCACCTCATTTTGTCGGAGATGGATTTCGCGTACATAATTTTTTCCCTGGACAGATTGCGGGTGGCATGAAAAGAACAGATCCATTTTTGCTATTGGATTATGGTTCACCTCATGTATTTACTCCGACCACACATCGTAGAGGAGTTGATGTACATCCTCATCGCGGTTTTGAAACGGTTACCTTCGCATTTAAGGGAAGCGTTGCACATAGAGATAATTCAGGTGGTGGCGGGATAATTGGTGAGGGTGATATTCAATGGATGACAGCGGGTTCCGGTATTTTGCATGAAGAATATCATTCCGAAGAGTTTGCAGAAACAGGTGGAATATTTCACATGGCTCAATTGTGGGTGAATCTTCCATCACAACATAAAATGACCAAGCCATCTTATCAGGCAATTCAGAATAAGACAATTCCGATATATCAAGGTCAAAAGATAGAAGTGTCAGTTATTGCCGGAGAATATGAAGGGGTAAAAGGCATCGCATCAACATTCACGGATATTCGAATGTTTTTGGTTCATTTATTTGAAGGTGGTGAATTCGATTATGAATTCCCTTCTTCTTATACTGCCATTGCATTGAATATCGAAGGTGAAATCGGAATACAGAATCATAATTTCCCCACACATCACTGTGCGCTTTTTGCTAATGATGGTGAAAAAATATCAATGAAAGGAATCACTTCAGCAAAAGCTTTGATATTGGTCGGCAAACCAATTCAAGAAGAAATAGTAGCGTATGGACCATTTGTCATGAACACAAGAGAAGAAATTGCAAAAGCATATGAAGATTACTCAACAGGACTTTTCGGAGCATTATGATCCGATGAGTAATCTCGACAGAAAAGAACCTGGTCTGATACATGCTTTAAATTCTTCAATTGGAAGGGTGTATTGAATTGGATACATGAGATGCTCACACTCCTCATGCATTCCGAATACATTCAAATAATCAAAAGTGATTGCAGTTCTATTTGGATACAATACCACATTATCGAGATGTAATTCTTGATCAAGGTTCATCCCACAATCTTGCATTGTTGATAGTTCATCTTCGGCATATTGTTTCAATTGCTCTACTGCTACTTCTTCTGCATGTGAATCTGCATCTATTTTTTTTGTCGCAAAGGCATGATCGATGAGATAATCGGTTAATTGAATCTCTTTGTTTTTCATGAGATCAATCACATGATAGGATATCCAAGGACGATGTCCATCATTTCTTTCTCGATATACTTTGATGGACGCAATGCCTTTTCGAACCATGAGATATTGAATATCTGAAATACTGTCTTGTTTCCCCTTCCCTTTTCTCAAAATGTTGGGATCAATAGACACTTGGATTGTCTTGGCAAAATCAGACTCTGTTTTGAACAATCGAATGTCTGAACCATACCCTTTGGCTGGCTTCCATATTCCTTCTAGACCATTTTCAGATTCATTTAGAGTGAATTGCTCCTTCACGACAGTTCTATTTGCCATGACATTTAGTACAATTCCCTTCTTTCCCCTTTCGCCTTTGAAAAACACTGTATCAAGTTCAATTCTATGTACATACCAACCTGTAAATTGACCTAATTTATCTTCATGCAACTCCATCCATAGAGGCTGAATTGGTCCTGTGCTGTCCGGATCAAGCCAGCCCTCATATATTTCAGATGATGCATCACTTGTCTGCAAACAAAGAAATGTAATAAATAACAGATATGGTCTAAGCATAAATGGTGAACTGATTGTTGTCTGAATTACCCCGATTCGCATTAAAGTTACATGATTTTTCACGAATTTGCAGTCCTCAATTTGTATGTAGTTCATATTTCAGACAATATTTTTTTCAAGCGATGAAAGAAACACCTTTAATGCGACAGTATAAAGAGATGAAGGCAAAAAACCCTGATGCTGTCATGCTCTTCAGAATGGGTGATTTCTTTGAGACATTTGAAGAAGATGCAGTGATTGCTTCAAAGGTTTGTGGAATCACTTTGACAAAAAGAAATAATGGTGATGCAGGTGAAGTTCCTCTAGCAGGATTTCCTCATCATCAATTGGATACATATCTCCCAAAATTAGTTCGAGCGGGATATAGAGTTGCAGTCTGTGAACAGGTTGAAGACCCCAAGCAAGCTAAAGGCATCGTGAAAAGAGATGTCATTGAAGTTGTCACACCCGGAATCGGGCTCTATGACAAATTGCTTGATGCTCAGAGGAATACATATATCGCATCAATTGCAGTTCATGCACATCGTTCAGGTTTTCTCGTTTATGGAATCGCCATTGCAGATATTTCAACCGGCGAATTTCATACAACTGAAATTACCAGACATGCATTGGAATCTGTATTGGAATTATTCTCTCCGGCGGAAATCATCATATCTCGATCTTTATCCAGAGAATTGAATGACATACTTGAAGACCTTCCATTTGAACCTGCAATAACCAAAAGAGAAGATTGGATTTTCGATACTGATTTTGGAAGAGATGTATTGCAAAGACATTTCAATACAGCTTCCCTCAAAGGTTTTGGCATTGATGAAATGTCAGCCGGATTAATGTCCGCAGGTGCATGTCTGCATTATATCAATGAGACGCAGAAAAGATCCGCAATACAAATTCAAACGATCTCAGTATTTGATCATGGAGATTTCATGCTTCTTGATCATGCCACGAGAAAAAATCTTGAAATAATCACTTCCATTCATGATCAAAAGCATGGTACATTGCTTTCTGTTTTAGACCATACTCTCACACCGATGGGAAGCAGACTCTTTAAGCAATGGGTTGCGAGACCTTTGAGAAACAAAGCTTTGATCGAAGCTAGACTGACCAGTGTCAATACTTTGTGTGAGCAAAAAGATCTATTAGTAAAACTTGGGGATATACTGAAAACAATCGGCGATTTGGAAAGATCAATCACAAAAATCTGTGCCGGAAAATCAGGACCTCGTGACATGATTGCCTTGAAAAACGGACTTTTTGCCATACCTGAAATCAAGCATTTGATCAAACAATATCCGACAACACTCTTTGATTCGATATGGAATAGATTGCATGATATGACCACGATCACAAGTGCAATTGAAAAAGCACTTATGGATGAAGCTCCTGCACAATTAGGTTCAGGGATTGCATTCAAAAGAGGGTATTCATCCGATTTGGACATCTATCTTGAGGCATTGACATCAGGAAAAGATTGGATTAAAGACTATCAAGAAAGAGAAAGAGAAAGTACGGGAATCAGTTCGCTGAAAATTGCTTCTAATAATGTATTCGGTTATTATATCGAAATCAGCAATACACATAAATCCAAAGTTCCGGAAGAAAGGTATCAACGAAGACAAACTTTGGCCAATGCAGAAAGATATATCACTCAAGAATTAAAAGAGATTGAAACAAAAATCACTTCAGCTGATGATGGAATCTCGGTATTGGAACAACAATTGTTTCAAGAATTACGCACTATGATCATGCAATACACTGAATCAATTCAAAGTATTGCCAAAGCCATTGCGGAATTGGATTGCCTTCGGAGCTTTGCCTCGGTTTCACTTGCCTATCAATATGTTCAACCAACGATTTCAGAACATACAAATCTTACCATAATCGCAGGAAGACATCCGGTTGTTGAAAGAGCACTCTCACCCGCAAATCCCTTTACACCGAATGACTCATTCTTTTCAGATGATGAAAAAATGCATATCATCACCGGTCCGAATATGGCCGGCAAATCATGCTATCTACGACAAGTCGGATTGATTGTATTACTTGCTCAAATTGGCTGTTTTGTTCCGGCTGAATCTGCGGATATTGGATTGGTTGACAGAATTTTCACTCGAGTTGGAGCTCAGGACAATATTTCTGCCGGAGAAAGTACTTTTCTCGTTGAAATGCAAGAAGCCGCGAATATCATGAATAATGCAACTTCCAGAAGTCTATTACTTTTGGATGAAGTAGGAAGAGGTACCGCTACATTTGATGGAATCTCTATAGCATGGGCAATTGCCGAGCATGTGCATGATATCACACATTCGAGAATGTTATTTGCAACACATTATCATGAATTGACTTCACTTACAGATCACCTCACTAGAGCACGCAATTATAAAGTTGAAGTACAAGAAGTGCAGAATACGATACTATTTACACATAAGGTTATTCCGGGATCGAGCGATCATTCATTCGGTATTCATGTTGCAAAAATGGCGGGCTTACCTCCTTCGATCATCTCCAGAGCTTCTCAATTACTCATGGAAATGGAGGGCGATAAAACCCAAATACATGTCGAATCGCGTAGGGTTCATGAAAGGCAAGATTCAGGACAAATGTCCATCTTTGAGATTCGTGATGATGGAATCAGAAGATCACTTCAAGATTTGGATATGAATCAATTGACTCCAATTCAGGCATTTGAACATTTGATACGACTGAAGAATGAGGCAAATAATTCCTGATTCAAAAATGCTCAACTTTACAGCTGTGATTCTAGTTTGCTTTCAAAGCCTTAAATTATGTGAATAAACTATTGAAAATACAGGAGGATATATGAAAACAACATTGCACAAACTCTATAGAAGTGCATTCCTTGTTATTCTTTTTTTGTTGAATTTTTCAGCACTATTCAGCCAATCCATAGTGTTAGAGACATTGACAGAAACAAGTGTTCAATGTGCAAATGCACAAGTGAATATAACTTGGATTGCAAATAACTTGGAAAATGACTTTACTCAAATTGAACTTTCAACCAATAATGGTCAAACTTGGGCAAGACAAGGTGAAGTTGCAAAAAGCATCACAAATTTCATGGTCACTATGCCCACTGTCTTGGCGGATCAATATCGTATTAGAGTAGTAAATAAAATTACATCAGATACAACGGCGAAATTTTCGATTTCACAAATTCCTATCATCGTCACGCAGATGGAAATACTCAATGAGCGTTGTGCCGGAGGAAGCATAACATTTGCTCCACAAATAGCGCCACCAAGTAATATTTATACGTATCAATGGTTCAAAGATGGACAGGAGATTCCAGGACAAACCAATGCAACTTTAATAAAAAGCAATTTGCAATTGAGTGATGCAGGAATTTACACTGTAAAAATCACTGGCTGCCAAGAAATAAACTCCGATCCTGCAATTCTTTCATTCAATCAATTGACAGAAATCACAGGTCAACCAAAAGACACTTCCGTATGCCCAGGTTCTGATGTCACTCTTTCTGTAGAAGCAATGGGTGGATCACTTACTTATCAGTGGAAAAAGAATGGCAATGATATTCCTGGCGAAGAAAGAGCAACATATTTTATTCCTTCAGTTGAGCAAAGCAATACAGGCACATATACATGTGTTGTCACCGGTATTTGCGGAAGTCCGATTACTTCGAATCCTGCATATGTAGTTGTCAACCCGAATCCTGTTACCGGTCTCAATTTCACGAATGATTCAACGGTATGTTCAGGCTCAACCGTGCGCCTTGTCGCAAATGGAACTTATGGCAATCAATTCACTTATATCTGGAAGAAGAATGGTACTCTTCTTTCACAATCAGGACCTGAACTTCTTCTTGAAGATATTACTTCCTCAGCTGCAGGGACATATTCAGTTCAAGCAAAAAATGAATGCAATTTGATCGCTCCTGAAAAATCAGTAAAAATCACAGTGATTACAAAACCGGGTATTGCAAGACAAACATCAGACACCACAGTCTATCGTGGTTTTGCAACTCGCCTGCGTGTTGTGACTTCAGGAGAAGCACTTGTCTATGCTTGGTATAAAAACGATGTCCTCTTGCCGAAAGACACAACAGCAATCTTGACCATCAGTCAAACACAATTTGCCGATAGTGGCATCTATCATTGCGTGCTCACCAATTCTTGCGGAACTGTAGAGTCAGATCCAATC
>JBEEPK010000057.1:0-11094 GCA_041191145.1 Bacteroidota bacterium | reverse complement strand
CCCTCCAGAATTATTCTTACCCAAGATTCAATCCACTGTACTGGAAAGAGCGCATGATGCTTTGATTAATCAAGAATCTATCATTTCCGGATTGACAGGACCTCTCATTCGAATGGATGAAACAACAATTCTTGCAAATAGAAAAGCGATTCAATCCATTCCGGGCATGGATGAATTGTATTGTGCGATGTGCAAAGCAGGTATAGAATTATTGGTCAAAGAACAGATATTGACAAGTCAGCAAGGAAATAGACTTTTTGAAGTATTGCTTGAAATGCCCTCAGATGGACAAAATGCATCTTGAATTCGTATCTTTGCAGCATTAAATTTTGGAGTTATACCATGTTTTTTCGATCGATGATTTTCATTATCGGACTTATTCTTCTCTTATCAAATCCGATAGATGCCCAAGCTCGCAAGAAACGCAAAGCATCCAAGAAAAAGACTGTGCAAGCTATAAAACCCGCAAAGAAGTTTCTTCATGAAGAAGGCCATTTTACCATTGCATTCCCCGGATCTCATGGTCAAGTGAAAGGAGATACATCTCTAATCTCAACTGCATTTGGTCAAACTCAATTCTATGCTTATACCACCAATTCAACGAATAGTGCATCAATGATAGCATACTATGAATTGGATATGAAGAAGGTTGCAGAGAAAGATGAAAATCTTGCTCAGAATAGCAAAATTCTTTTGGATACTTTACAAGCGCAATTGATTGCAAATCTTGGTGGTACAGTTCAAAGAAAAGTGAAGATGGTAAGAGAAGGATTATATCATTCTCGCATATCGTATTTTACCGCTAAGGGAGAAGGTGATAAAACAGTGTATTTCAGATGTGAAAATATCATCAATCCTCCAAGAGTATATCAATTGCTCTATCAAACTTCTGTGAAGTCGGGTCCAGATAGCCCTGAAGCCAAAAAATTCTTTCAGTCATTTTCATTGAAAGTCAAGCGATGAGCATTCCGAAGGATGCACGAATCTATGTGGCCGGTCATAGAGGATTGGTCGGAAATGCAATCATCAATGCATTGCAAGAACAAGGTTGTGTGCATCTGATAACGAGAACCAAGCAAGAATTGGATTTGACAAAGCAAGATGATGTACTGCGTTTTTTTGAAGAAGAAAAACCTGAATATGTAATTCTTGCCGCTGCTAAAGTTGGTGGTATCTTGGCAAATGCCACATATCCTGCTGAATTCATCCATGAGAATATAGCCATAGCAATGAATGTCATTCATGCATCGCATCTGCATGCAGTAAAGAAGCTGATTAATCTCGGTTCCTCTTGTATTTATCCGAAATTTGCCGAGCAACCAATTAAAGAAACTTCTCTTCTCACCGGAATCCTTGAACCAACGAATGAACCATATGCAATTGCAAAGATAGCGGCGATTAAACTCTGCTCTGCTTATCATAAGCAATATGGATCCAATTTTCTTTCACTCATGCCGACCAATCTTTTTGGAAGTCAAGACAATTATCATCTTGAACATTCTCATGTGATTCCAGCCATCATCAGAAAATGTTTCCTTGCCAAGTATTTGAGTGAAGGAAGACTCGATTTGATCAAAAAGGATTTAATGATTGGAGTTCCCAAGAATTGGTCAATAGAACATGATGAAGAAATAGTAAAACATTTGGCATCGATTGGAATAATTGACAATAATTTGACATTGTGGGGGACGGGCAAAGCTCGCAGAGAATTCTTGCATGCACGAGATTTGGCTGATGCCATTCTCTATTTTCTGGAGGATATTGATGCAAATGAACAGGATGATTGCATCAATATCGGAACCGGTGAAGATGAAACCATTTATGATATGGCGCATACTATTGCAAAGCTTGTTGGATTTACAGGAACCATTTCATTTGATTCCACAAAACCTGATGGTACGCCAAGAAAAGTCATGGATATAAGTCGGGCGCATGAACTCGGTTGGAAACATTCCATAGATGTATTTTCAGGATTGACTGAAATCATCGAAGAGTATCGAATGAAGGGTCCTCAATATGCTCGATAATAATAGGCGATTGATTGATCAATATATTCCACTATTCTTATTTGTGGTAGGACTTCTCATTTTTGTTCCATTCCTTGGTGCAGTGCATCTTTTTGATTGGGATGAAATCAACTTTGCCGAAGCAGCAAGAGAAATGGTACTCACAGGCGAATATTTGAGGGTACATATTGACTATCAACCTTTTTGGGAAAAACCGCCTCTTTTTTTGTGGATGCAAGCATTGTCCATGAAAGTGTTCGGCATCAATGAGTTTGCCGCTAGATTTCCAAATGCCTTTTGTGGAGCATTGACATTACCTCTATTATTCATCCTAGGTAGATCATTGCATGATCGATTGACAGGACTTCTGTGGACACTGATGTATGTCGGTTCTTTTTTACCACATTTCTATTGTAAGTCCGGTATCATTGATCCTTGGTTCAATCTCTTCATCATGCTCGGAATAATTATTCCGATGCTTCCAAAATTCAAACACCGATTAACCTTGTCTGCTATATCAAGTGGTTTTTTCATTGGGCTTGCAGTATTGACCAAAGGCCCTGTGGCTTATCTTCTTGCCATGATGACTTTTGGAATATTGCTCATTTTGGATGTGTATAAAAAAAGAGACATTCAATTGGGAAGTCGAATTCTTTGGCTTCTGCAAATGTCCTTTATTACAGCTTTGACTGCCTCTCTTTGGTTTGGAATCGAAATTCTGCGTAATGGCACATGGTTTATAGAAGAATTCATTCAATATCAAATCAGATTATTCTCAACCGGTGATGCAGGACATTCCGGACCATTCTATTATCATGCTTTGATTTTGTTGATTGGATGTTTTCCAGCCTCTTTTTTTGCGATTAAAGCTCTTTTTAATCGAAAAGAAAAGCCAATGCATGATAGAGTGATGTTGATTCTGTTTTGGGTGACCTTGATTTTGTTCTCAATTGTCAAAACCAAAATTGTCCATTATTCATCGTTATGTTATCTACCATTGACCTATATCGCTGCTTATTCTGTAAGGAATATTCTGCAAACACAAGCAATCTCTAAAAGACTCCTTTTTGCCCTTGTTTTTGGGATACTGCTCTGGACTATTCTACTCTTGATTGTACCGATCATCGGGCTGAATCTCCAGTCAATACTTCCGAGTATTCGGGATGAGTTTGCAAAGCTGAATCTCGGAGCGCCTGTTATATGGCATGGCTATGAACTTGGAATTGGACTGATGTATATGATCATTGCCGGCTTTGGAGTATACTTTTTGTATACTCAAGAGAGCTTTGAGAAGGGAATTTTGATATTGGGGATATCAACGATTATTGCCCTCATGACATTTCTTCCAATCATAGCTCCAAAGATTGAAGGTTATACCCAAGGATCTCCAATTGCATTCTATGAATCAATGAAGTCTCGGGATGTGTTGATTTATCCAACGGCATATAAGAGCTATGCTCATCTCTTCTATTCAGGAAAATTACCACCAAGTGATTTTCCGAATTATAATAAGCCAACCGATGAAGATTTGATGAATGGCGCATCGAAAAAGCCCGTATTTTTTATTGCAAAAGTGAAAAGAGCCATGGAATTACGAAAAGACCCCAGACTTGAACCAATAAGTGAACTTCATGGATTTACCGTATTTCGTGTGATTCCTTCTATCAAGAGAACATTGCAATGAAACATTCCGTATCGTCATTATGTCGAGTGGCCGTCATTTCCCATGATGTGAAAGTGGCGAATACCACAGCCAATGTGGAAAGTCATAAGAGTGCCATCAGTCAAGCATTAGAGAATGGTGCTCAATTCATTGTTTTTCCCGAGCTATCTCTTACTGGTTATACATGTTCTGATTTATTCTATCAGGATCAATTACTTCATTCAGCCGAATTAGCACTTTGTGAATTGGCTGAGTGCATACCTTCCGGAATCATTGTGATTGTCGGTACTCCTATTCAATTCGAAGGAAAACTGTATAACTGTGCTGCAGTACTCGAAGGTGGTAGTGTTCATGCTCTTGTGCCAAAAACCATCATTCCCAATCATCATGAATTCTATGAAGCCAGGTGGTTTGTTTCAGGAGATGAATTGCCCGAAGGTGCGATGATTGCTTTGGAAACCACAAGTGGTAAAGTGATAGAATGTCCATTACAATCACGCATCATTTTCAAGAGCGGTAAACTTAGTTTTGGCATTGAATTGTGCGAAGATTTATGGAGCATGATTCCTCCAAGTTCACTGTTGGCTCGTCAGGGTGCTTTGCTGATTGCAAATTTATCAGCCAGCAATGCACTTGTAGGGAAAGAAGAATATCGTAGATCATTGGTACTCATGCAATCTGCTTCAACGATAAGCGCATATTGTTATGCCTCGGCCGGACCATCAGAATCCACGATGGATACTGTGTTCTCAGGACATTGCATGATAGCTGAAAACGGAGTCATGCTTGCTGAAGATGCTTCACTTTCTTTCAATACCAAAATTGTATATTCAGATATTGATATCGATGCAATGTTGTTTGAGAGAAGAACTCTTTCGCGAACACAAGCTAATATCACGGATATCTTTGATGTCTATGAATTGCCTACGCTTCATGAAGGTGCAATTCAAGAATTGAAAAGATATATCGATCCAATGCCATTCGTCCCTTCAGATATGGAAACCGCTTCAAAGCGATGTCAGGAAATTCTTAATATTCAAGCAATGGGTCTGGCGGGAAGACTCCGCAGAACCGGAATGAAATCCATGATTCTTGGATTATCCGGAGGTTTGGATTCTACCCTTGCTTTGATAGTATGTTTGGAGACTTGTTCTATTCTCAATATTAATCCTTCGAATATCATTGCTATCACGATGCCTGGTCCCGGAACCACAGATTTAACTTTTGCCAATACAAAGCATTTGGCAGTTGAATGTGGGATTACATTGAGAGAAATACCAATTCATGAATCCGTCTCATTACATTTGAAAGATATTGGACATCCGGAAGATGATCATTCGGTGATATATGAGAATGCACAGGCAAGGGAACGCACTCAAATTCTTATGGATTGTGCGCATCAATATGCGGGACTTGTCATTGGAACAGGTGATATGTCCGAACTCGCATTGGGTTGGTGTACCTATAATGGTGATCATATGTCCATGTATGGAGTCAATGCCGGTGTGCCAAAAACATTGGTAAAATCACTTGTCGGATATTATGCATCTATTTCCAAAGATCCTTTGCAAAGCATATTGAATTCCATTCTTGAAACTCCTGTTTCTCCTGAATTATTACCACCAAAAGAAGGTGCAATTACGCAAAGAACGGAAGATATTCTTGGTCCTTATGTCTTGCATGATTTCTTTCTATATCACATGATGAGGTATGGTTCGGGTCCAAGAAAAATCTTATTCTATGCACATCATGCATGGAAACATGAATATTCTATGGATGAGATTGCTCATCATCTACGAACCTTTTATACGAGATTTTTCTCGCAACAATTCAAGAGATCAGCCATGCCTGATTCGGTGAAAGTTGGATCGATTGCTCTTTCACCCAGAGCAGATTGGCGGATGCCAAGTGATGCTTATGCTGATATCTGGATTGCTGAAATTGATTCTTTTTTGCAAGATTTCTAATGTCAAGCAATGCATCTGAATGTCGTGCAGGATGCGGTGCATGTTGCATAGTGATCTCAATTGCAGGTCCGATTCCCGGAATGCCCAATGGAAAGCCGGCAGGAGTCCGTTGCGTGAATTTGACTGAAAACAATTTTTGCATGTTATTTGGAATGCCTCAAAGGCCTGCTGTCTGCTCTTCATTGCAACCGATGAAGGATATGTGTGGCGAAAGCAATGAGGAAGCATATACACTTTTGTCGGTCATGGAAAAAATGACCGATCCACATATCTCTTAGAGGAGAAAATGGTTACTATTATTCAACCCGAACAGATTGAAGAAGTATGGAAATCCATGATAATGCTTGATGAACAGGAATCCATGAGCATTGTTGATAAATTGGAAGAAGAGCAACCGGCTTTGCTTGTATATTTGATGACACCACCGGAAGAATTCACGGAACCTGAAGCAGAAAATCTGATGTATGCCGGGATTGTGGTTTGGAGGACTTTTGATAAATATGGTCCAAAACTTCGCGTGATCACTGAGGATGAAATCTATGAAATCGAAGATGCAAATATCGAAGTCATGGAAAAACTTGAAGGTGAGTCGGCAGGTGATGGTATCGCCATGATTGAAAGAATGCTTGATAGATATCCTCAGCCCCATGTTTTGGCATCAATAGCTGAGATTCTTCTTGTGGAAGATGAAGAACTTGATCCTGAAGAGGATATTTCTGATCAAGCTCGTGGGACAATGATGCTTATTTTGAAAACATTTCTTGATGCAATGATCAAAGCTGAGATTCAATAATCAGCTTTGTTTTTTGGCTATCAAATCCATGGTTCCTTTTACTTGAAATAGAGAGCGAGCAATGGTGGATTGTTCTTCCACCATTTTTTCATATCGCTTGCTCTCTTCCGTGATTTCGGCGAGATAGCGATTACGGTCCGCAGGAATGATGGATTTCTTTTGAGTAATGGTGGTTCTGATTCCAATATTGAATGCTTGTTCTGATTGTTCAAGAGCATTAAAACGACCAATCAATGCCGAATACAGTGCATTGACACCTGCATCATTGAATTGAGAGGCAATTGTTCCATAAACCGGCATGGTTTCGGGTTGTGCATCCCAAGACTGGCGAGACCTTTGAAATTGTTTACGCACATCACGAATTGCATCAAGCGATCCCCTTTTATCAAATTTATTGATGGCAATGAGATCAGCATAATCTATCATGTCAATCTTTTCGAGTTGAGAAGCGGCTCCAAACTCAGGGGTCATTACATACATCGCAACATCAGCCACTGAAGTGATTTCTGAGTCACTTTGTCCTATTCCTGCGGTTTCCACTATGATTAAATCAAACCCTGCAAGTCGCATGAGTTCAATTGCGGTTTTAACATTTGGATTAAGCGCAATGTTTGCTTGTCTTGTGGCAAATGATCTCATATAGACTCTTTCATTGCTCACTGCATTCATGCGAATTCTATCTCCCAATAATGCTCCGCCTGTTTTACGCTTGGATGGATCCACGGATAAAACTGCAAGATGGAGTTTGGGATTATCTTCCAAAAAACGCAAAATCAATTCATCCGTGAGAGAGGATTTTCCGGCTCCACCGGTTCCAGTTATGCCAAGTACAGGAATATGTTTATTGTTCGAAGCATTTTTTTCGGCAATCTTATCATTTGTGATTTCGCCCCTTTCAATCATCGTGATGCCTTGAGCCAAAGCTCTTGGATTCTTTGAAGTAATTTCATTCCAAAGTGCATCACCAATATATGTATGTGGTGTTGCAGTATCGGATTTTTCTAGCAAATCATTGATCATGCCTTGAAGGCCGAGTGATCGACCATCATCGGGGGAATAAATACGGTCAATCCCATATTGATGTAATTCTTGGATTTCCGTAGGAAGAATTGTACCTCCACCACCGGCAAAAATTTTGATATGACCGGCATTTTTTTCACGAAGCAAATCATGCATGAATTTTAGGTATTCCACATGACCACCCTGATAACTTGTCATTGCAATTGCTTGGGCATCTTCTTGGATTGCACAATCAACCACTTCCATTGCTCCACGATTATGTCCTAAGTGAATCACTTCAGCTCCGGAACCCTGAATGATTCTGCGCATGATATTGATTGCTGCATCATGACCATCAAATAGAGAAGCGGCTGTAACAATACGCAATGTATGTTTTGACTGATATGGAGTATGTGGAAGTGACATGTCTTTCTCTCAGAATATTTCGTGCAAAATTACAAATTCTCACCCAAGAATCAGGTGCGCATGCGGATGATATTCAATATGGCGATGATCGAAAACAGGATATTAGGGAACCAACCAACCAATACTGGATCCAAGTCCATTGAAAATCCTATATTCTGTCCGATTTTGGTGAATGCCAGATATAAAAAGGAAACAACCATGGCAGTTGCGATTTCAAGAGCAAGACCACTTTTTTTACGAATTGCAGAAAATGGAATGGCAAAGAGTATCACAATGATATTGGCAAATGGAAATGCATATTGTCCATGATATTCAATCATCTGTCTTCGTACATTCTTACCGCCTCTTTCAAGCAATGCGATATATGCCTTTTGTTCATCGAAATTCAATTCTTCAGGCTTTTGTTGCAATCGAATGATGTCATCATGTCTTGTAGCCAATGTGATCGGAAGTGAATCATGAGAAATGAATTTCATGGTGAATGAGGAGTCTTCGGCGAGTATTCTTTCATGTGCGTGTATAGCAATCCATTGATTACCTATGCTATCCCATTTGATTGATTCGGCATCTATGCGCCTTTTGATCCTTGGATGAATCTCTGATCCGAAATCTTCTATAATGATTCCTGCACCTGTTTTTAACTGACCATCATAATTATTCATGATTACATTTTTCGTACTTGCATCTCTTAGATAGACATTATAAAGAGTGGATGTTGCTTCTTCTTTCTTTAATTGATTTCTTTCGATGGATATTTTTTTGGCATTTGAAGCAGGTACAATCCAACCATTGAAATAGAGATGTCCGCCTGTAATCAAGAGACTCACGATGAAGAGGGGAAACATCAATCTGTATAAACTCATGCCGCCTGATTTCATGGCTGTGATTTCATTGAGATTTGACATCTTACCGATTGAAAATAATGCTGCCATGAGCATTGCGATTGGGGTAAGGAGTTTGATGATTTCAGGCAAGAAATTCAGATAGTAGAGCGCAATGGTTTCTATGGATATTTTTTGATCGATGAATTTGTCTAGAGTTTCCATCAAGTTCACAATCAAAAATATTATGCATAGTGCTAGCATGCTGAAGAAGAATGTCCCCAGGAATTGTCTGATGATATATCTATCCAAAAGTGTCATCATATCACATGATCCTTTGGAGCATGATCAAGATATTCACTTGTATTCAATAGGAATCCTTCACGACAAGAAAGCATAGTGGTGAGCATGACGATTCCAGGATTCACATTCCTGCGAATATGTTCAATGGATTGTTCAATCATATGTAAGATGGCATGATAATTAGCATCAGGAAATGCTTGGGCGAATTTTCTGATTGATTCAATTTGATCTTTATTGATGATTCCTGAATCTTCATTCGGAATATTCACCACATAATGACAATCCCTAATCCAAAGTGCGAGCATCCTTAGCAGCAATTCCAGCATCGTGCGATCTTTGTCAGATCCTATGATTTCCAATTGTCTCATCAAATCTAATCTATACTGTTTTCTTTTCAAGGCAATTCGAAGAAGATCCACAATGTCTTTTCGCATTGATTGCATGTCTTCATTCATGTATGAAAGTGCCCTGCCATAACTTCCTTGAGCGAAAGCATTAATGAGTTGAGCTTCAGATTCCTCAAGAGTATGTCTTGAGCATAAAGCATTTACAAGTTCTTGTGTGGGGAGTATGTCACAGTACACTTGTTGACATCTCGATAAGACAGTTTGTGGTAATGCATCCTTCTTTGATGTTGTCAGGATGAATGTGATATTGTCATGTGGTTCTTCAAGCGTTTTGAGGAATGCATTTGCTGATTCCATGTTCATTCTTTCAGCTTGCGAAATAATGAATACTCTTCGCCCTTCCTGCATTGCGCTCATGCGAACATTCTTCTTTATTTCTCTGATTGATGCTAAGCGGATGATTTGTGCATTTGGAATTTGAATGACATGATATGGGTCCTCTGCCTTCAGTTTTATTTCTGATGCATAGATTGAAAGCATGTCTTCGGATAATTGAAGGAGGGGAGAATCTTCATTCTTTGCATTTGCTTTACCGGCGGGTAAGGCAGTAATAAACATGATATTAGGGTTTTCCAAGCGATTTGCATCTTTGCAGTTTTTGCATTGATTACATGCATCGATGATATCATTTCCGTCATATTGTGGTGAGGTACAATTGAGAAGTTTGGCGAATCCCAATGCCAATGCATCTTTTCCGATTCCTTCTTGTCCATAAAAGCAATATGCATGTGCAATCGCTTTCTCCTTGAATGCTCTTGAGAGAATTGTTTTAACTCTATATTGTGCTATGACGAAAGAAAATGACATAAAAACCGCAAAAAAAGAAATATGCCCTATCCAATGAATGAATAGGGCATGGCAAAATTCAGCAATTCAGATGAAATGTCTATCAAGAAGTTGTACTTTCATCAGGATTTACGGTATTATCAGTCGAAGCACCATTATCAGTATTGGTTTGCTCATTCTTTGGAGAATCCTGTGTCCTGGGCAAATCCTTTGCAAACTTTTCCAATTTCGAGATAATGGTGAGAGGAGGCAATTCTTCTCCACGAATAATGATGTCCAATTCTTCACCATCTATGGTTTCTCTTTCAAGAAGGACTTTAGAGACTCTATGAAGCAAATCAATATTCTCTCTGAGTAATTGTTCGGCTTTATCACTTGAACGAACAAGGATGGATTTCACTTCTTCATCCACCAATTGAGCGGTTTGTTCGCTGACATTACTCTTTTGGGCAATCTCTCTACCAAGAAAGACTTCATCTTGCTTATTTGCAACCATCACAGGTCCGACTGCATCACTCATGCCCCATTCACAGACCATTTTTCGGGCCAAGCCGGTAGCTCTTTCAAGATCATTTCCGGCTCCGGTGGTCAATTGATTGAATACAACTTTTTCTGCAGCTCTGCCTGCGAGGAGAGTTACGATTCTGGTTTCGAGATAATCCCGAGAATAGGAATGCATTTCTTCTGATGGAAGATATGAAGTAACTCCCAAGGCTCTGCCTCTTGGGATGATTGTCACTTTGTGCACAGGATCACTCAATTTCAAAAGTTTCCCAGCGAGTGCATGCCCAACTTCATGATAAGCAGTCACTTCTTTTTCTTTTTCGGATATCACCATGCTTTTGCGTTCAACACCCATGATGATTTTGTCTTTTGCACTTTCAAAATCTTCCATTGAGACGGAAGTTTTGTTTTTTCGAGCC
>JBEEPK010000056.1:0-13394 GCA_041191145.1 Bacteroidota bacterium | reverse complement strand
AATCCATGTTTCAAGCGTTCATTCCAAAGAGATTGGATGATGATGGACATATTCTCATTTGTTGTCAATGGATGAGATTTCAGAAAGAAAGAACGGGCATAACAGTAATGGATATCGGAGAATGCAAGTCTGAATGTATCTTTTTCCTTCATCGATTTCAGTGATTGTTCAATATCTCTTCTGAATGCTTCATCAAGCCATTCTATGGTACGATCAACTAAAAAGAGAGCGTCACGATTACTCTTTCTGATTGAATATATTGATTCAGCGATTCCGAATCCGATCAAGATTTGCTTTGTTATATACGGACTTTCACTCATCGAAGAAAACCAAGGGAATCCACCTGATGTTGATTGCATTTTTTGCAAATCATCAAAAGCTTGTTCACCGATTCGCTTGATTTTATCGGGTTCAGCATAGATGGAAATATTGTCGGCCTGTCTGTCTTGCGAGAGCAAATCTGATTCCCAAGGACCGATATCGCTCCTTGAAAGACCTTTCTCTTGTGTTAGATTTCCTGAGATTCTACCTTTCATCAATGAATCGCGCAAGACTTTGCTGATTGCATTATTGCCAAGAATATATTTCTCTGCAAAGATTGAAGCAAGTAAGCGATTGAGTTGATCCAAACTCGAGCCATAGGATTTTTGAAGCAAATCCGGAAGAGCTTCCAGTGCATACCAATAGGGTTCGGAAGAAACTTGTATCGAAAGCGATTGAATATCATTTGCAGTTTCTAGTGCAATGGACTTCTTGGAACTGACCTCGGGATTGAGCCACAATGGATATCTGTCAGTGATCGGAAGCGAACTTGGAAGAATCGGAATGGTATATCGCTCCGCATCTTCAAATGAATCGGATTCACCGGAGAATGTGAATGTCATTGTGTGACCATTTGGAATGGAAATATTCCACATGACTTGTCCGGGAGAAGATTTGCTTGCAGTAAAATCAGATGTTAAGGTTTTGATGGAAAGAGAATCTTCATCAATGAAATAAGAAAGTTTTGCCTTGCCTTTGATGTTCGATGTTGAGCCAAGTACATAGAGTGTGGAACGAAGATTCATTGAATCGCCACTTCGCACGAATCGTGGAATATGACTTGCAATCATGAATTCTTTTTGTGAAATGATGGATGTGTCCAAAGTCCCAAAACTCATGTCCTTTCCATGCGCAAAAAGTCTGATATTCCATCTTGTCAGAGCATCGGGCATTATGGTTTCAATGCTTGCCTTGCCATTTTCGAATTGTAAAGCTGAAGCAAAAAATGCCGTTTCCTGCATTGCAATGCGAGGAGTGATCTGTTTGGAAGATTGATCTTCCTCTTGAATCGCATTGCTTCCCATAGCTTTCAGCATTCTGTTTGGAGATTGCATCGGACTCTCCATCATGTTTTTGGCCATCACCATATCGGAGTAATACAATACTTCTGTACGACCAAATATTCCGCCAAGCAATAGATCCAAATTAAACTCATCAAATTCTCGGATATCAGAAAAACCATTGCCTGCTTCATTCCAACGATCACCGAATAATGCAGAAGAGAACATGGTGCTCAATGTTAATCCTGTCGGCTGTGCTTGAGCATATATTGGCTCCCAAAGATTATATATACCGATAAATTGTTTTGGAGCCAATGCATCAAGCGATGCATCATAGATTATGCCCAAAACTTCATGCTGTTTATCGGCTGCTTCAATGGAAAATGTCATTTGTTCCTTCTTTCCGGGAGCAGTTTTGTCTCTTAAAGCTCTTGTCTTGACAGCAATCTGTTTATTGGACCAAGGCACTTTGATTGACATGCTTTTCGTAATCAAGCGATTGAATTTCACAAGCGAGACATGAATTGCGATACCACCTCGATATTCATTCATAATTGGTATGTTCAATTGCTTCATTGAAGAAGATAGAGGATATCTCTCTTGCTTTATGATTCTTCCTCTTGATTCAATTTGCATGAGAATCGAAGCATCTTTCCAGGCAGTTCCTATGCGTATTCGAGCAGTATCTCCCGGTTCAAGATTGGTGTCTTTTGCATATATAAGTACATGCTCATCCAATGTCATAGTATTCGATTCAGCATCAATCACAGACCAAGTGGATTCAATCGTGAAAGGAATATTCTCATTCTCTGAATTAAATCGGATGCGAAATCGGATGCGATAAGTACCGGGTTTCAATGAAGGAAGAATTGGTTTGATGATACCTTGCTCATCACTTGTGAGTGGAGCTGAAAAGACAGTTGCAATTGCTTTTCCGCCAAGTTGTGTGGAATTAACATCACATTGATCATTGGGGAAGAGTATTTCTTTGTCCTTATCGGAAAGTCCCTCCACATCTCCAAATTCAAAGGGCATGGGTAATTTCAATGGATTACTTTTTTCAAGAATCTCTACTATGACTTTTCCACGCATTCCTTTAGCCGGTTTCCCGGAATTCAATGTGCAGGAAAGTATGATGTTAGCTGATTCTTTTGTGGAATAGATTTCTTGATGTTTGAAAGCATAGACTGCTTTCAATGTGCCGACATCAATGATGGTTTCTGCTTGTTGTAATTCTCCATTTCCTGCAATGATGTCAACATTCACTTTATAGGAATATAAAGGAGCATCTAGTGGATTGAGCATCGGATCTTTGATTGCTTCGAAGTTGATTGCAAAATTCCCATTTCTGTCTAGAATGCCTGTTCCATGAGCAATTTCTCTGTCACGAGATCCTGGTCTTGGAAGCCAATGTCTGAACCAACATGGAAAACTCGTGATGCGTGAGATTGTATATTTGAAATTAGCACCTGATAAACTGCTTCCCGCATAACTTTTTGCCATGCCATTTACAGAAATGCGATCACCGATTGTATATGCATTGTCTGATTTGGAAAAAACTATCTCAAAACTTGGTCTTTTATATTCTTCAACACGAAATGAAACAGATCCGAGATCACTTTGAATCGAACAAAAACCCGATACGATTTCTTCGGGTATTCTAAAAGATGAAGAACATGAACCGAATTCAGAAGTTGTTAATCGTAATGAATCCAATACCTTGGATCTTGCATCCACAAATCGTATGGTGATTTCTTTATTACGAAGCACTGATGCTGAATCTATTGCACTTTGTGAAAATGCAATGCCTTTAAATTGTATTGTCTGTCCCGGACGATATATTTGTCTATCAGTGAATAATTGCAAACGCTCATTGGATTGAAATTCTCCTGTAGGAAATCTATTCACTGGATGTCTGATGATGAGTGTATCAAGAGTAGAAATAATGCGGAAATAACGTTCGCGTATATAATTTTCATTCGCAATTGGTGGTATATTCGTAATACCATCAGCATTGGTCATGAAACTATCAGAAATGATGTCAGAATATGCATTGTCATTTTGATCATAAGTGCTTTCCATGATCTGTACTGTAGCTCGAAGAGGATTTCCTTTTTCTGCATCTAGAACATGCATCAACATATTCCCACCGGCTTCTTTTTGCATTAAGCCCATGATTGGAGTTGCAGTAAATTCTGCATGCACGATCACATTGTCACCGGACATATCAAATATCGGTGAATTGCTCATGAGCATGATATATCGCCCTTTGTTTAGAGCAGGTGCTTTCTTCCAGATGCTATGTGGACGATAATCTTCATTCTTTGGAAATTCCTGTTTCCATGCTTGCATCGGTTGCATGTCAATCAAAAGTTTGATGCCTGACTTATCCAGATATGAATCTCTGTATCTGCGTTTCTTTATCTTTTTTTCTACTTCTTCACTGAGCTTATAAATGCGACAATAGAATTTGTCAATATTGGCATACTCACTTCTAAAAATGAATGGTTTTCCTGGGAGAATATATTGCTGAACAGTAATGTTCAATGATTTATTGCGAATCTTTCCTTGTTGAATCTTGCTCTGTTCAGCGGACTTTGTATTTGGAAATCGTTCAATGATGCGATTGCATATTTCATATGCTTTACCGGGTTGATCGGTATTGAGGCAATGCAAAACTGCTTCCATCATTGCATTGGCTTGACTAGGATGACTCAATGGATCATTCCCGATATCAAGAAGTGCATTGATGAGAAGAGCGTCTTTTGCATCTATGGAAAGAGTGGGAAAAAGTCCAATCAATCGTTGAATATTGGCATCAATATATGCTGATTGATCTTTGTCTTTTGAATGATTGCGCAATAATGATTGATAAAGACTAATCCTATCGCGAATCATACCGAATTCCAAGTCATATCCTTTGAGATCAATGACTGATGACTGTAAGAATATCGATGCAGATTGTAGTACTCTCACATCCGAAACAACAGGTCTATATCCTCTGTCAACATCTTGATCAAGTTTTTCAAGAAGGGCGATCGAAGAGTAAACAATCAGGTCATACAAACTTGGGCGAAACGATTCTGAACCATCTTTTATTCTTAGCAATTCTGAATATGTTCTTCCTGGTATGGAAAGAAGAATTGAAGAGTCTTGTAAAGAGCTTTTGATCCTATCTCGTATAGCTTGATGGAATTGTGTTTGATGCCAAGTATCCATCAAATTGAAATCATTGATATCAGCATTGAGGTGAGGTCTTTTTCGAATATCTTCCAGCGTATAGTGATAATAATTTCTTAATCCCTCGGCGATGAAATAGTCAATGATTGCTTTCTCGGGTTTTGTATCTACACTATCTTTAAATTGTTGTAAAGTGAGAATGATGCTTTTATCATCGGGTTCATTGGATCTTCCGGAGATTGCAGCTAAATGAATGATACACTTTAGCATTGATGGCATCTGCTTTTGAGATTTTGCCTTTATGAACAATGCATTGAGGAGAGGTTTTGCGGATTGTATCTTCCCGCTATCCAATTCTTTATTGATTCCATCCCATTCAATTTGGAATGGTTGTGCAATTAATGATACTGATAGAATGGGAATCAGAATGAAAATATAGAGGATGATCTTTGTGATCATTATAGGAATTTCCGAAAATTGAATAAATCGGTGGAATCAGTGTGGTCTTTCAACCAACGTATAGTAATCATACTGTTCATTTGTATGGATATTCAAGATTCCGGCTCTCACAAGTCGAACGAGTAGTCTTGCCGCACGACGATCGGAGATATTAACCAAAGTTGAAAAATCACGAACGGTTGCACGCCCTTTTTTTTCAATGAAATCAAACAAACTCCTTTCTTTGTCCGTGATGCTTATCATAAGTGGTTTGGCATCCGGTCTCATTCCGCGTAAAATGCGGATCATTTCTTTGCTTGCTGCAACGGATTCTTCGCCTTGTCTAATATAGACTTTACTCTCATCGGGTTTTTGAGGATTGCGCACAAAATGTGGCTTGTATTCACTGTCTAGCACATGCACGATGGCAATATCCACACGATCAAAAGGCATGATGTACAAATCATAGACAAGTGGTGGGTCACAATAAAAATGACATGCCCTTTCCACATCAATCATGATTTCCTTTTCGCTGGATATTCCCACGATTCTTCTATCATCATCAACGCCGATGAGTAAATGTCCACCCTTTGTATTTGCAAATGCGGTGAGCTCTTTGGCGATTTTTTCAGGTTCTGTGAATTTTCTTTTGAATTCCACGGTCGTGGATTCACCGGCGCTGATCATCTCTTGAACTTGTGAGCGTCGCATGGTTATAAGCGATAAATGGAGACAGATAGTGCTGTCAATTATGTCAATCGTATGGCTTTTGTTAATGCAATGGATACATCTTCAATAAAATTGTCCATTGCATATCTTTCTGCAAAACCTGAATTCACCTTGGGAAGTTTCGAGTTTCTCCAAGAAGAGTGTATTCCGCGAATATATGTTCCAACAGAGGCCGAACTTATGTCATGCAAACATAATCCTGCACCACTTTCTTTGCCAAGCTTTGTCAATGCCGATTGTTCTGGAGCTATGAATGCAAGTGTCTTTTGCATTGCGATATACTCATATACTTTTCGGGGAATGAGATATTGACTTCTTGTTTCTGCTAGTAGAACCTGCGCTCTACTCATTGCATCAAACAACTCTTTATGATGCACATAGCCGGGAAGATATATTGAATCACGGATGCCGAGTTTGTCAATGTGCGCAAGAAGTGCGGAATCAACAAGTCCTGGAAGGGAAATCAAGACATCTCTTTTAATCTCAGGGGCAGTTTTGAGCAATTCTGCAAAACCTTGAAGAAATGCCGGTAATTGACCTGACATATCGGCTTTACCGGTATGCATGATGATGAGTTTTGAGCCGGATTCTTTGCGTAAATCCAAACCTTGTATATCATCTTTATCATATCCGGGAGGTATGATAATCACATCGTCATGTTCGAGGAAGCGATAATCCTTAATCATTTGCTCTTTGGCATTGCGAGAAGGCACGATGATTCTCGCAGCACGATTCATAAGATGATGCTCCAATTTCAAATGCGCGGAAGAGCGATGTTTCTGTTGTTGATCAACAGTTATTCCTTTTGTCCAACCATCCTGATAATCCAGCAAAAAAGGAATCTGATGTCTTTCGGCAATCAAATCCGTAATCACAAAATTGCTCAGTGGAGGAGAAACAGAGAGAAGCACGCTTACATCATATTCATTGATGATGCCATCTGCCGCAGAAATGGCCATGCGCTTCCATCGTATTGCAGGATCTGGAAAATACACTTGTCCACGAAGTGGCTTAAGAATATTTCTTTCCAGCCAACCCGGTGAAGTGATCACTTCGCCTTGCTTCGGTGGATTTTTTGAAGGAGTGCTATAAATATGAACTCCTGCATCAATCAATTCCTGCAGAAGCGATTCATCATATGTTTGATATTCTTTTGGTGTGGCAGTCAATACCACAACTCGCCAACCATTGTTAGATAATGCCTTCGCCATTTTGGATGTGCGAATCACTCCACTCAAACCCATTGGCGGAAAAAAATACGATATGATGAGAACGGTTTTTTTCATTGTGAGACACCATTACTTCACATGGCCAAATGGCAATGTGCGAGTGAAATGTCCGGACTTCAATATCGCAACATACATACCGGATGGCAAATCAAGCGGTAAGGTAAATTCATGGACTCCGCTTGTGAGTGAACCATCAACCATGCGGGATATCAAGGAGCCATCCATTGCGTGAATATCAAGCATGGTGCGATCCTGACTAAATATTTCAATACTCAAACTCTGATTGATCTTCGCAAGTGAAAGTGTACCATTTGGACGAATCAGTCGATTTGGCAGATCACAAACATCTTCCAAAGTGAATGTTGGTGAATTGGATATAAGGACGCAAATACCCGGAGTACGCTTCACAAATGTTCGATTTTGTATTGTCAGCGGAGTACTCATTGAATCACCCAATAAAGCCATGCATTCAAATTCAAGGAGATTACCTTCAAGTACTCTACTGATTGTGTCATTTGCTTTGACTGTGAATGTAAGTATCCCTGGACTTGACTCTGTCATCATTCCCGTCAACTGAGATTGCTTCATGCGAAGTACTTTTGGTAAAAGCAAACTGCGATTATATGCAATGTCGAATGACATAGAGCCAAGATTCATTTCAGCGATATTATGTGCTGAAATGCGAATTGGGAATATCACAGTTTCACCGGGTTTTGCACTTTGACTATCACCAATGAGTTCAGCAAGACCATTCACATCTGTTGGTTTGGGAAGATTGCCGATACCTGAAATAGCTACCTTGATTTGTTGCGGGCAAGGACCTTCAATCTCTAAAAGCGCAAGCATTGAGTCAATACTATTACCGTTTGGTGCAAAGGAAACATTGAATGTCACTGTTTCGCCAGGCGCTATATTCTCTCCGATATTTTTGCTAGATATATAGCTGAATGGTGCATTGAATCCACCTATGCTACGCAATCGAATGTTTTCTTTGCCCGTATTGGTGAAAGAGAAATCTCTTTTCTCAATCATACCACTATCGGTTACCGGGAATACTATCGAATTTTGATTTACTGTAATTGTTGAACTCGATAGCGAGCCACTTAAATCAATGGTCTTGACTATCGAACATGGCTCAAATGTCAAGGTGAGTTTTCCTGTGAAGACTCCATCTTGCGTCGGAGCAAAAGTGATCATGAAATCTTTGCTTCCGGCGGTTAATGTATCTCCACTGAGGATTGATGCTGAAAAAGGACCGCTGATATCAATATTTGAAATCGTTGCTTCACCCGAAATGCCAAGCGCACTCGCTTTGATCATAATACTGTCTTTCAGCATTGATTGAGCATCACAACGAATGAGCGATTGGAATTGATGCATGGTTTTTGACAGTGTATAAGAGGCAGATTCTTTGCTCGTTTCAATGATAATAACTTTTTTTATACCACATTCAGTTGCAAGAATCGAAATGGCATCTTTAAATAGTCCATCTATAGGCGGTTCAATGCGAACATTCACCAAAGTTGTTTCACCGGGTTTGAGTTGTATCGGTAATGTGGTAAGTATGTTGATTCCGGGGGAATTTTGAGAAGTGAGCGTAATATCTGTTTTACCGGTATTTGTGACTGAAAAACTCGTATCTCGAGAGTTCACGCAACCAAGCATAGATGAAAGGGTTAACGCAGAATCAGAAATTGAAAATGCGGGCGTGCGTACTTCACCAGAGAATGCTATGCGCAATGTATCCTTGCAAGTTCCGGCCGTATAGGGAAGAAGTATGGATGTTATAAATATCCCATCACCTGTCGGGGCATAACGAACAGTCAAAGTAGCAGATGAATTCGCTTTTACAATGAGTGGAAATGTTGTTGGAGCAATTACTGAATAAGGACTTGAGAATAATGGATTGGTTATAGAAAGATCTGTGGTGCCTTTATTTTCAATGATGATCGTTGTGTCTTTCGGTTGTGCATCGCAAGAAAGTGCAATACCAAAATCCGCACTTGAATATGATTGCGTAACACTTGCTTGTTCTTTGAAACCACGCAAGTTCAGAGAAGCAAATGCATTACAACTTGAGGTTTGAATGAGTGCATCACCCTTGCTCTCACCGGGTTGAACAGGTGTGAAAGCAAATTTCAAAGTGACACTTTTTCCTGGAGCCAGAACGATTGGTAAGCCGGGTGATACATATTGGAAGCCATTCGGTACATCAATTTTGGTAATGATTGCGGTGTCTTTTCCCGTATTGCGCAATAAATTATCAGCGGAAACCGATGATTTACATCCATCTAAATTCCCGAAATCAATGTTGGGATCAGGGAATGACATCGTAATGGAACGATACACCACAGTTGTGATATCTGATGAATCTATGCAACCTTTTGCATCTTTGACGATGACTTGATATGTTCCGGCATTCGTTGCAGAGAGATTCGCCGTAGTATTTTGAATGGGATTTCCATTATAAAGCCAAGTATAGGTCGAACCAGCAGGACCTGCTTGAAACTTGATTGTATCACCGGTGCAAATGCGAACTTCTTTACTTGGACTAAGAAGTGCATTTGGTTTGGAAAGCACAGTGACATTCAATGATGCAGATTCATTCGAACAACCGCTTAGCGCATTGATTTTGACTCTATATGTACCAGCCTGTTTTGCCTTATACTCATTTGCAATCGCACCAATGATTGGAGCTCCATCTTTAAACCATTGATAGCCGGTTCCATTCGGATATGTTGTTTGCACTTTCAATGTGACATCCGTTCCTTCGCAGATTTCAGTCACACCAAGCGAGGTTATGACAGGGACGGCAGGTGCGGGACGCACTGCGGAATATGTTCCAAAAGTCAATTCATTATATGAACGACCTTTTGCGAGATAGGGAAACTGAGCGCAGTAAATACTGTCAATAGCAATATTTGGAGCTGTATAACGGAAAGCATAGATGCGATAATTGGTTGTGTCACCGCATGGTAATGGTTTATTGTCAACATAAGTTGTATTCGAGGTTCCTGTGATCACAGCCACCACATCCCAATCTCCAATCGGGTCGCCTACTGCATATGTTCTTCCATCTTGCGGAATACCACTCGGATTTTTGGAACCTCTCATGATGAGATAACCCTGATAATTGTCGGCAGGGTATAAATCCTGGGCTTGATTCCAAGATAAACTCACACCGGATTGCGTAACTGTTCCGGTCACAGATGGAAAAGGCCATTGCGGTGCTCTGATTTGTCTCCAGTATAAACTATTCAAATCTGATGCTGTTGGTGCAATCCCAGGTCTATTCGGTAATGTTGGTGATGCAAATAGAGTATGCATTGTCTTAGAATTCGAGGGATTTGGCATATTATAGTCAGCCAATGATTGTCCGGGATAGACATAGACATTGTTCGTGATACCGGTGATTTCATGATAGAGTTTTGTTCCAATGATTGGATCAAAATATGTTGTTCGATTGGCTGCACTTCCATGACCGAGAGTATAATGAGGGTTACCTGCAGGATCGAGCAATTGTAGCATATCATAAGGTTGAGCAATGCTGAGTGCATTCGCATTCCAATCGGTGGTCGAGTATAACACCTTATCAAATAGGTTGGCGTCCAAAGCTCCTACAACCAAAGACCCATCACTAGCGATTTGATCACCAATTACAGAAGCAGGGATATTACGATGTCCGATAACTATGACGGTGCCCATTCTTAGATTTTTCCAAAGAGGAACATCTCTGAATTTTATACCTCCTTGCCAGTCGCCGCTCCCGCTATTGTCACGGAGAGTATAGCCCACCAAGTCAACTTTGTCAACTACAACAAGTAACTCTGTGTATTCACCTTCAGGTATCGCAGAAATATTCTGATACTCGCTAATGACCACAAATTGAGCATGGACTTCATTTGTAAAATTCATCCCCAAAACACAAAAGAGCGCAATCAGAAATGTTCTTTTCACGGAGGCATATTTCAGTAACATGGATTTATCCAAATAACCCAAAAAAAGTCCTTGCAATTTAGTGGATTACAAAGGATTGACCAATGATTCAGGAGTAATGTGGATAACAGTTAAGAGAAGCCAATATGGAGTATGGGGAAAACAAAAAAGCCGGGACATTTGCCCGGCTTGGAATCACGAATATGTCTCTGATTAATTTCCGCTTCCTGGGAATGAAAATGGCGAATAATCAGTAGGAACTGCGAATTCGGCATCTATTGGTTTTTCGGTAGTTATCTCTTGCGCCGTCAGCTTCATAACTGTATCGCCATCCGAGTTAATACTGCGAATTTCCAATGGGAAAAATGTAGCGGCATCGGAATTTAACAATGATGGTAATGGAATGATTGGCGAACCTATGAATGCCAAATAACCAATTTTGTCCGTCACCCATATTTCTGTTGTATTTCCATCGCTTTTGTCAACCATTTTCTCGCAAGTATAATTTAGAATTTTCTTTGTTTCACCGGTTCTTACTGGTTCCGAGATGATGGGTGCCTGAAATCCTTTCCCCATCGAACTCATCATTGTTTTCATTTTTTCGAGTCTGGAAGTGGTGAGTTGCATGAACATCTTTTGCGAATGCATGACCATTGTCTGCTCTTTGGCATTTTTATCGGTGATCATATCCATAGTGCCTATTGCCATTGTAACGCTCGCCTTTACTTTATCACCATTGGTGGTCAATTTTAGGGGAATTTCGCCATCATCAGTGGTTAATTCATAGGTTACTGTT
The DNA here is from genome assembly GCA_041191145.1 of Bacteroidota bacterium. GTDB lineage: Bacteria > Bacteroidota > Ignavibacteria > Kapaibacteriales > UBA961 > UBA961. The sequence continues at coordinate 1,764 of JBEEPK010000056.1, read as the reverse complement.
CCCTTGAATACTTCCTGGGCAGTGGTGTAATGGATATTTACGGTGATTGTCATCATAAATATGATGCTGAAAAGAAAAGATTTCATTGTTATTCCATAAGTAATAGTTCAAATTCAATGATGCAAACATACTGAGAGGACAGAGCATTCCCAAAGAACGAAAATTTCCGTAAATCTGCATAAGTTTGCAATCATTCATCAATTGCTTCCCACATGTCCAATTATACTATACAATTACCAAATTTCGAGGGTCCACTCGATTTATTGCTCTATTTCATTCGCCGTGACGAACTCAATATCTATGATATTCCCATTGCAAAAATCACGGGTGATTTCCTTGATTTTGTAAGACTTATGGAAATGTTCGATCTCGAATTGGCCGGTGAATTCATGGTCATGGCAGCTTCTTTGATGCAAATCAAGGCACTCATGCTAATTCCCCGAGAGAAAATCAACAAAGATGGGGAAGTGGAAGAGATTGATCCGCGTGCAGAGCTTCTCAATCGACTCTTGATTTATAAGCAATTCAAAGAAGCAGCAGGGAATCTATCAGATAGAGCAGAAAAAGAACGCTATCATTTCTATCGCACCTATTTCGATTCGGAAAGTCAACATTTGGGTAGCAATGATGCACTGAAAAATACGACGCTATTTGATTTGATGCGTGCCATGAAAAAAGCATTGGACAGAAATCTTGAAGCCCAAAAACACTATGATGTAGAGCGAAGACAATTGACCGTTGAACATCGTGTTGCGGAAATATCTGAGATGATAAGGCAGAATAAAAGACTTAGTTTCTTCGGTCTTGTTCATGAACAAAACAGAAAAATGATAGTAGTTACTTTTCTTGCTCTCCTCGAAATGGTCAAACAAAAAGTGATAAGTATTTCTCAGGAATTGCAAGGCGCCGATGACGATATCATCATTGGTGAATTTGTTGAGATACCTGATATTGATCCGACTCCTGATCTCGGACTTTCTTGATGCATCAATTCGTTAAAATGCTTCTCCAAGAATTCGAAAAAAATGCGAATCCACAGCGCGCTTTCGAGATGTCGGCATATATGAAACATATCGATGAATTTTATGGTATTCCTTCCCCTCAGCGCAAACAATTTGCCAAAGATATACTAAATGCCTATGGTAAGGACGCATTGTTCGATTGGCAAGAAATCATTCTCACCGTTATGAACAAAGGCAAAAGAGAGGGAATGTACTCCGCCATTGAATTTGCCGAGAAGGCTCATAAACACTGGGAAGAAGATGCAATAGATCTTTTGACGAAACTGATTTTGCATCGCTCTTGGTGGGATACAGTAGATGCAATTGCCCCGCTGATTGGAATCTATTTTGAGAAATTTCCCGAGAAGCGTGATGCATATATCGCAAAGTGGATGGAATCAGGAAATTTCTGGCTGTGGCGGACTTCTCTGCTCTTTCAAAAACGGTATAAACAAGACACAGATGAGCAATTGCTCTATGCTCTTTGTGTAAAGCTTGCGGGCGAAAAAGAATTTTTCATTCGAAAAGGCATGGGATGGGCGCTCAGAGAATATTCCTATGTCAATCCTGAATCAGTCAGAGATTTTGTGGAGAGATCTCCACTGAGCACGCTCACCAAGAAAGAGGCATTGAAAGTAATTAATCGAAGAAATCACTCATGATTCTCAGTATTCGGAACCACAAAACCGGGTCGAATTTCTTCATGTCTGATTTCACCGCCGGTGCTACCGGTTTTCTGTGCAAAGTACATCGATACAATGCA
>JBEEPK010000055.1:0-15493 GCA_041191145.1 Bacteroidota bacterium | reverse complement strand
ATCTCGTATTGGGCCAAAGATCTTTTCGCAAAAGAGACCATCTTTTTCTGGTCTGAATGAGCGATAATTGATCGTTTCAGGTTTGGTCACTTCACCCATTGAGCGATTGAGCACTTCATCGGGTGATGCGATCTTAATTGTTATCTGAGAAAATCCTTTTCTGGGAATTGAATGCGCTTGCATCGAACTTCTCCATTTGGATGTATAAATAGTTCTACTTTAATGGGAGACGAATCTCCAGGTTCAACTCAACATCTGTCAGAGCTTGTCATTATTCGATGACAACATCCAAACAGAGACCTTGCAATTCTCTTACGAGAACATTGAATGATTCAGGAATATTCGGATTTGGAATATTTTCGCCTTTCACAATTGCCTCATACATTTTCGCTCTACCTGTTACATCATCTGATTTGAGAGTTAACATTTCTTGCAATGTATGTGCTGCGCCATAAGCTTCCAAAGCCCAAACCTCCATCTCTCCCAAACGCTGGCCACCGAATTGTGCTTTACCACCAAGAGGCTGCTGAGTAATGAGCGAGTATGGTCCGATAGAACGAGCGTGAATCTTGTCTTCTACTAAGTGTGAAAGCTTAAGCATATAAATAACCCCAACGGTTACTTCATGCTCAAAAGGTTCACCACTGCGACCATCAAACAAGACTGTTTTACCTGTTCTGGGTAATCCAGCTTTTTCAAGGTAATCACCAACTTCATCCCAACTTGCACCGTCGAAAATTGGGGTCGCAAAATGTATTCCCATCTTCATTCCTGCCCAACCAAGAGCAGTTTCAAAGAGTTGACCAAGATTCATACGTGACGGTACACCGAGTGGATTGAGAACGATGTCAACAGGTGTTCCATCAGGCAAGAATGGCATATCTTCAAGTGGCACTATCTTGGAAACAATACCTTTGTTTCCGTGACGACCAGCCATTTTGTCACCAACTTGCAATTTGCGCTTCTTAGCCACATAGACTTTTGACATTTGAAGAATGCCTGGTTGCAATTCATCACCTGCGGCAATCTTATTCTTTTCTGCTCTGGCATCAGCTTGAATATCATTCTTCTTTGCTGCATAGTTGTGCATCAATTGACGAACAAGATTCATGGTATCTTCATCATCAAACCATGATTGCTCCACATCCAATGCATCAATTCTCAAAGTACCTTCATTGTATTTTTCTAGTACTTCTTTCTCATTGATCGTTGAACCTGCACGGAAGACAACTTTGTCATTTGCTAATTTTATGCCCAGAACTTTTTTGCCATCGAGTAATTGAGCAAGCCTTGAAGCACAATCGTCATCATGCAATTTTAGTGTTTTACCTTCACGCTTTGTGATAACTTCTTGGCGCTTTTTCTCTTCAGCACGCAATTCAGCATCTGAAGCCATCATTCGACGACTAAATAATTTTGTATTTATGACAATCCCTTTGAGACCCGGAGGCGCTTTGAGAGATGCATCTTTTACATCACCGGCTTTATCACCAAAAATTGCTCTGAGAAGTTTTTCTTCAGGTGTAGGATCTGATTCACCTTTAGGTGTAATCTTTCCTATAAGGATATCGCCTTCGCGTACTTTCGCACCTGGGCGAACAATACCATTATCATCAAGATCTTTGGTTGTTTCTTCACTAACATTGGGAATTTCCTTCGTGAATTCCTCTTCACCTCTTTTTGTATCTCGAACTTGAAGTGTGTATTCTTCAATATGGATCGAAGTAAAGACATCTTCAGCAACCAGACGCTCACTAATAATAATCGCATCTTCGAAATTATAACCACGCCATGGCATAAATGCAACTAGTACATTTTGTCCAAGAGCCAATTCGCTCATTTCTGTTGCGGCACCATCAGCTAATGGTTGACCTTTCACCACTTGCTCACCTGAACGAACAAGAGGTCGCTGATTAATGCATGTGTCTTGGTTGGTACGATAGAATTTTTGAAGCGTATATGTGTGAACTCTTTCTGTTTCGAAAGAAATCATCTTTTCAATAGGAGTTCTATTATCATTATAACGCAATCTGATAAAATCAGCGCATACATATTCAACCACACCGTCATCTTCAGCAAGAATGATTGCTCTTGAATCATGAGCTACTCTTACCTCCATTCCGGTACCAACCAAAGGAGCCTTTGGTCTGAGCAATGGAACACCTTGACGTTGCATGTTTGAACCCATGAGCGCACGATTCGCATCATCATGTTCAAGGAATGGGATGAGTGAAGCAGCAGGACTTGTAATTTGATCCGTACTAACATCCATGTATTGAATATCACCGGGTAAAACTACTACGAAGTCACCGCTTTGACGCGCTTTAACACGATCACCGGTAATGTAACCAGCTTTGTCAACTTCAGTAGAAGCAGGTGTAATGATGAGGCCTTCTTCCTTTTCTGCTGACAAAAATTCAATTTCATCTGTTACTTTTCCATTATTCACTTTTCGATAAGGAGTTTCGATGAAACCAAATTCATTCACTCTTGCGTGAATAGCTAAAGATGAAATCAAACCGATATTCGGACCTTCAGGTGTTTCGATCGGGCAAAGACGTCCATAATGAGTATAGTGAACATCTCGAACCTCGAAACCTGCTCTTTCACGAGTCAATCCACCAGGGCCCAATGCTGAAGTACGACGCTTATGAGTCAATTCCGACAATGGATTTGTTTGATCCATGAATTGTGACAATTGATTTGTCCCAAAGAATTGATTCACAACACTTGTAATCGTACGCGCATTCACAAGCTCAGATGGAGTCATTGACTCGCCATCATACATGCTAAGACGCTCTTTGATCGTACGGGACATTCTGGTCAGACCAAGATTGAACTGCGCAGAAAGTTGTTCTCCAACTGTTCTTACGCGACGATTGCCCAAGTGATCAATATCATCAACTGTTTGCTTCTGATCATGAAGATCAATCAAGTATTGAATGATTGTTACAATGTCTTCAAGGCGCAAAACGGTACAATCAAGAGGCGCATTCAACTTCAATTTATCATTGATACGGAAACGTCCAACAATTCCAAGATCATATCTCTTGTCATTGAAGAATAATTTTTCAAGCAAAGCAAGCGCTGTTTCCATATCCGGTGGATCACTTGAACGCATTTGACGATAAATAACTTCAAGCGCTTCTTCACGAGTGCGTGTTGTATCTTTTGCCAATGTTTTTGCAATCACGGGCTCATCATTCACATTCTCATAACGGAATACTCGAACAGAATCAAGTTCTGACTGTCTGAATAAGACCATCATAGCTTCATCAATGACCATATCACGAGTTGCAATGATTTCACCGGTGCTGACATCAATGACATCACCACCGATTCTGCGACCGATATAGGAATCATCAAGTTGATCCGCAGGAACATCCATCGCGAGTTCGAACAATCCCAAGATTTGCTCATCGGAAGAATAGCCCAAAGCACGAAGCAATGTGGTTACCGGGAATTTTTTCTTGCGGTCGATATATGCATACATGACATCATGGATGTCAGTTGTGAATTCTATCCATGAACCTTTAAAAGGTATGACACGGGCAGTGTAAATTCTTGATCCATTTGCATGCAATGTTGCATCAAAAAATACACCTGGTGAACGATGAAGCTGGGCTACGATAACTCTCTCAGCACCATTTATAATAAATGTGCCACGAGGTGTCATAGCAGGGATATTCCCTAAATACACTTCTTGTTCGATTGGATCTATGTAATCTTCGGAGGAAGGGTCTGCTTTGCTAGAAAGACGCATACGTGCCTTCAGCGCTTTTGCATAGGTTAATTCCCTTTCACGACATTCTTCTTCGGAATATTTCGGTTTTTCAATGAAATATTCCATGAATTCCAATTGAAAAATCTCGGAAGAATCTTCTATGGGGAAGTTTAGTAAAAATGCCTGTTGCAAGCCCTTTAACTTTCGCATGATAGGATGTAAATCCTCTTGCAAAAAGTCTTTATAAGATTCAATCTGCAAATTCAGCAGATCAGGATATGCGGCATATTCACGCTGTTGAGCAAAATTGACGCGATCGCGCAATCTAACTATGCATCATCTTTTTGATGACATTCCAACAGATAGAGAAAAAATGACAATTTCCCGATGAGATCTTCAGAGGATCCGATCGAGAAATCCTATGTATATGTCGAATACGGAATGTATTATTGTGTCCGTTGCGAACATCATGCCCTTACAGGGATAGTATGAAAGTCAAACTTTTCGAAGAAAAGAGTGGGCGACATTCAGATAGTATCCGGTGTCGCCCTCTCATTCTGTGTTCCCCGCAGGGAAAGAAGATCATCAAGGGTCTTGAAAAATTACTTAAGAGTAACTTTTGCGCCTGCTTCTTCAAGTTTCTTCTTGATTGACTCTGCTTCTTCTTTGGAAGCAGCTTCTTTTATGACTTTAGGTGCAGCTTCAACGATGTCTTTAGCTTCTTTCAAACCAAGACCTGTGATTTCACGAACAACTTTGATTGCATTCAATTTATTGGCACCACCATCAGTGAGCTCAACATCGAATTCAGTTTGCTCTTCAGCTGCTGCTGCAGGTGCACCAGCTGCAGGTGCACCAGCCATCATCATTGGGGCTGCTGCAGTTACGCCAAATTTTTCTTCAAGTGCTTTTTTGAGTTCAGAAGCTTCTACAAGTGTGAGAGCTCCAATTTTCTCTACCAATTCTTCAACGATTGCTGACATTGATGTACTCCAAAAAATAATATTCAAATTTACTAAATAAATTAAGCGGCTTTATTCTTAGCGACTTCTTCAACAAGTGAAGCAACATCGCGCATGACCGCATTGATTGAACCGACAATACCGGAAATTGGCGCATCAAGGCTACCCATGATTGCAGCAATCATATCCTCGCGTGTCGGCAATGAAGCAATTTCTTTCAATTGCTTGCCATCGAAGAATTGACCTTCCACGATAGCAGCCTTAAGCTTTGGCTTTTCCGACTTTTCTGATACATCCCTGATGATTTTTGCAGGAGCGATTGCATCGCTATATCCGCAAATGATGCCTGTCTGACCGAAAAACTTATCTTCAGGAATCTCAAAACCACCAACTTCTGCCAAGGCACGCTGAATAAGCCTGTTTTTGGCAACTTTGAATGTAAGATCCTTCTTGCGAAGCTCAGAACGAAGATTATTACTCTCCGCCACGGTCATTGAAGTATAATCAAGAATGTACAATGCACTTGCGCCTTGAAGCATGGACACTAAGTCGGCAACAACCTGCTCTTTCTGCTGTTTGGTTACCATATTGTACAAGTATAATATAATGATGACTTTCGGTCATGGCTCCGATGAACGGAGAGAAGCCCAGTACCCGAAAAGTGCGTAATAGACAATTTAATTATTCAGCACTATTGCCAGTGAGTGAAGATTCAACAATCCTCAAACCTGGTCCCATAGTGGAACTAAAAGCGATTCCACGAACATATTTACCCTTTGATGTCAAAGGCTTAGAACGCAAAATACTATTATACAATGCAAGGATATTTTCTGCCAATTGATCCTGAGTAAATGAACATTTACCTACAGATGCATGGACATTCCCTGCTTTATCGACGCGATATTCGATCTTACCTGACTTTACCTCGTTTACGGCCTTTGCTACATCAAAGGTTACCGTACCGCTTTTTGGATTTGGCATAAGACCGCGAGGACCAAGTATACGACCGAGCTTACCAACTTCACCCATCACATCCGGAGTTGCAATGATGACGTCAATATCTGCCCAACCTGACTGGATTTTCTCTGAATATTCTTCAAGGCCTGCATAATCTGCACCGGCCGCCAATGCTTCTGCATCTTTGGGCGATCTGGCCATTACTAATACTCTTACGGATTTACCTGTTCCGTGAGGAAGCGACACTGTGCCGCGAACAAGCTGGTCGGCTTTTCTGGGATCCACACCGAGGCGGATCGCCACATCGAACGATTCGTCGAACTTAGCGGTTGCATTTTTTTTAACCAGCTCTACCGCATCACGAAGTGCATATTCCTTCGCGAGATCAACGTTTTTCATAGCGTTTTTAAAACGCTTGCCATGTGATTTCATGATATTATCGTTCTATTAGAAAAGAAAAAATTAACCTTCTACTACAATACCCATTGAGCGAGCTGTACCGCTAATCATGCTCACAGCACTCTCCATGGAATCACAGTTTAGGTCCTGCATTTTTGTTTTTGCAATGTCTTCAACTTGCTTAGTTGTCACCTTACCAACCTTTACTTTATTCGGTGTTGAACTTCCACCAGGAAGCCCTGCCGCTTTCGCAAGCAATACAGCCGCTGGAGGTGATTTCAGAACAAATGAAAAAGATTTGTCAGAAAAAAAGGTGATCAATGCGGGGATGATCATATCGCCATCCTTTGAAGTTTTCGCATTGAATTCTTTAACGAATTGCATACCATTCAAGCCACGCTGACCAAATGCAGGGCCAACCGGTGGTGACATGGTTGCTTGGCCCGCTTTAAGCTGAAGCTTGAACGAACCCATTATTTTTTTTGCCATAACTTTAGACGATACGGTATATGAGACAATGATTTATCAATGATTTTCCATTTCAACCTGACTGAAGTCAAGCTCTACAGGTGTTTTTCTGCCAAGTATACCAACTTCAACCTTCAATTTTTGCTTCTCGATGTTGACAGCCTTTACTGTACCACTAAATGTGGCAAAAGGCCCTTCGATCACCTTAACAGGATCACCAACGGCAAATGAAGTTTCTATAGTTGCTATATTCTTACGCTCTTCCATCCTTCCAAGTATCCGATCCACTTCATCGCGCTGAATAGGAGTAGGTTCGGTTTTTGTGCCAGCAAAACTGACAACAGATGGTAATGAACAAATAATTTCTTTGAGTTTTTTGTCAAGGTTAGCTTCAATAAGCAAGTAACCAGGTAAAGTATTCTTTATCCGTGTACGCCTCTTTCCATTTCGAACCTCATACACAGTTTCCTGTGGAATTATAATGGTACGCACTTTTTCCTCAATGCCAAGCCTAGCAAGCTCTTGCTCGATGCTATCCTTGACACGAGCCTCATGACTGGTGAATGTACGCAGGGCATACCACTTTAAATCATGACGAATCGGCGTATTGTTAAGTTCTTCCATATTCATTCCATGCGGAAATTTGCGGCTAAGACAAAAAGATCCAGCATTTCACAATACTGAATCAAACACAGGCATCCCGACTTAGAATATCGTCTGTATAAACGATGTCATCAAGAAATCAATTATCCAAACAAATGTGGAAATCAATAAACATGTGACTATAACTACAATTGTCGATTCCTTCAATTGCTGCTTGGTAGGCCAAGAAACCTTCTTCATCTCTTTAGAGACTTCGCCTGAATATTGTTTGATTTTCGCAATCATATCAATCCTGTGACAGTTTTGGCCGTAGCACGGGCGGTAGGACTCGAACCCACAACCTACGGTTTTGGAGACCGTTGCTCTACCGATTGAGCTACACCCGTAATCGTCTAAATACACATGTGAAGAGCTGATGAACGGGATTGAACCGTCGACCTCTTCCTTACCAAGGAAGTGCTCTACCAACTGAGCTACATCAGCATTTCATGCAGCACAACGGCTCTGCATTGATTCGGTTGAGCGGGAGACGAGACTCGAACTCGCGACCAACAGCTTGGAAGGCTGTGACTCTACCAACTGAGTTACTCCCGCATTTCAAAATGCTCGCAATTGTGTGGGCAGGGAAGGATTCGAACCTCCGAAGGCGAAGCCGGCAGATTTACAGTCTGCTCCATTTGACCGCTCTGGTACCTGCCCTTAATTGCAGAGACTACAAAGTTACAGTTTTTTTGGAATTGAACAAGAGGATAATTCAAAAATATTTTGGCTTAATTGATTAGTCTTTGTCAAATATCTGATAAATCACAAAAAAAAGCTGATTTATCTCGGCGAATTCCCTATTTTTGTCGTTCATTCTATTGAAATTCAGTATTAAAGTATAATTTCAGGATTAGACCATGGCTAAGAAAGGAGCCCGCGTCATCATTACGCTTGAGTGCACGGAAGCAAAAAAAGAAGGCAGACCAGCTTCCCGCTATACCACTACCAAAAACAAACAGAATCATCCGGAGAGATTGGAAATTAAGAAATACAATCCATTTCTTCGTAGACATACGATTCACAGAGAAACTCGATAAAGCCGTCAAATGACGGTTTTTTTTTATCTCAAGGCATCTTCCAATGCCGTTTTTGCATCAGTTTTTTCATCACGGTATTTGACAATCAATGGTGTTGATATAGAAAGTCCGTGTTCTTTACCGAACGAAGAATCAATTGATCTTGAGCCGGGTATGACCACGGCATTTGCCGGAATCTCCAGTGGCTCCCCTATTTTCGGCTTGATGATAACACCATTTACCAAGTCATAAACATGAGTCGAGGCATTGAGAATAACTCCTGTACCCAATACAGCTCGATTGCGAATCATCACGCCTTCATATACTCCGCAATTTCCACCTATCATAACATTATCCTCAATAATAACAGGTCTGGCACCTGCAGGCTCCAGCACCCCACCTATTTGAGCTGCCGCACTAATATGTACATTCTTCCCGATTTGAGCACATGTACCAACCAAAGCATGTGAATCCACCATTGTACCCGAATCAACATATGCACCGATATTAATATACATTGGTGGCATGCAAATCACACCGGGTGCAATATATGATCCAGTCCTAATAGCAGAGCCACCTGGAACCAAGCGCACATTGTCACTTATGGACATTTCTTTCAATGGAATTGTATGCTTATCAAAAAATGGCATTCCTGAAATAGACATATCTTTCAAAACACCAACCTTAAAAAGCATCAGTATTCCCTGTTTCACCCATTGATGAACAGTCCAAGTTCCTGATTCATCAGAAGTTGCAGCGCGAATTGCACCTGCATTCAAAGCATACAGGAAATCCTCCAAAACAGAAAGATTATTCTGTGCTTGAAGATGTTCGACAGAGCTACCGATAAGAGATTCGATTGATGATTGGAGAGGATGCATGATGAATGAATTAAAGTTGAAAGAACAAAAGTCATAGATGACAAGTTAGCATTTTTGTATCTTAGTTCATGACTGAAAACACTATACATAGCCAATTTGGAGAAATCACTTTCGATAGTATTGAATCAATCCCAAATGATGCTCTTCTAGAGGAATTGGTGGATTTGTCTATTGCACTTTTCGAGAATAAGCCTAATCATGAATATTTCAGTGCTTTGAAACAAAAACCTGCACTAATATTGTTGGCAAGAAATTCTAATAATACTCTAATAGCATGCAAAATCGGCTACCAATTTTCCAAAGATGTTTTCTACAGTTGGATCGGCGGCGTTCATCCAATGTTTAGAGAACATGGAATCGCAAAACATCTTATGTATATGCAACATGAGTGGTGCAGAAACCAGAATTTCAGAATCATTAGAACAAAAACGCTCTTTAATAATTCAATCATGTATGCATTGAATGTTAAGAATGGGTTTTCTATTATTGGAAATGATATTTCTGGCAAACACGGACCCAAATTGATATACTCAAAATTACTCTCATCACATCCTCAAGTTTGAATATGAAAAAGCTTATTTTCTTATTTGTAGTAATGGTAGTGTCGACTTCCTTTTCTCTCATTGCTCAAATACAAGTAAAACCCGATTCTATTAAGTATAAGCAAGCTGTATTTGTGCATGATTGGAATGCCAAGATGACCGATATCATTATGGAAGATGGTTTTTCACCAGCAGTCATTTCAAAACATTATGCTTATGCAAATATTGCTGCTTATACTGCAGCACAACCCGGTTTTGCCAATCTATACCGACCATTGACAGGACAATTAAACGGATTCGACAATCCTCCCTTGCCTGATATGTCACTTCAATATGACTGGAGATTATGTGCCATTTCAGCGTATAAAACTTTGGTAAAAAAAGTATTGTATCGTTCGCATTATTCCGACAGCATGTATAAAGCTCAGATCGAAGCAATTGAAGATGAATATGAAGATATTGACAAAGGCGATGATATCATTAAACGCTCCGTAAAGCACGGTGAAAATGTTGGAAAATATGTAATAGCATGGTTCAAGGAAGATGGATATACTAAGAATCAAGGGCGACCACGCTATAATTTTCCAAAGGGAAAAGGTAAATGGGAACCAACTCCACCAGAATTTGCAGAACCTCTAGATCCATGGTTTAAAACCATGCGCACATTAGTTCTTGATTCTGCAGCGCAATTCAGACCACTTCCACCAATCAAATATGATGAAACACCCAATTCACCATTCTATGATCAAGTGATGCAAGTGTATATCACTTCCAAAAATCTTACGCTTGAACAAAAAGAAATCGCTGCATTTTGGGATTGCAATCCAATCAAAGCTTGGCATCAAGGACATTTCGTGTTCAATACAAGACAAATTTCACCCGGTGGACATTGGCTGGCTCTCGCAAAGGTAGGATGTGATAGGATCGATGCAGACATGATGCAAGCAATTGAAGCATATACTCTTGTCGGAATAACACTCTTTGATGCATTCACTACATGTTGGAATGAAAAATATTCATCACATTATATCCGACCAGTCACATTTATTAATAAGTACATTGATTCAACCTGGGAACCATATCTTCAAACTCCTCCTTTTCCGGAACATATTAGCGGTCATAGCACTATTTCATCTGCAAGTGCAGAAGTACTCACTAGACTCTTTGGTGAATTTTCATATGCAGATTCGACTGAAATACGATTTGGTTTACCAATCCGCTCATTCCCGAATTATCATGCCGCTGCCTATGAAGCATCCATCAGTCGGATTTATGGAGGCATTCATTTTCGTAGAGGGTGTGATGAAGGAAATAGAATAGGAAAAGAAATCGGCGGATTTGTTTGGGATAGATTAAATCTCAGAAAACCTCGAGAAGAACATAAAGAATAATAAGTTAAAATATGTCTAAAACAATAGCAATCAGTACTGGTGGTGGTGATGCGCCGGGATTAAATGCAGTGATTCGATCTGCAGTCCTCTCCGCTCATCAAAGGAATTGGAAATGTATAGGAATTCGTAATGGATTCAATGGAATGCTTTCACCCAATGAATTCATAAGAAATGGTGGTGGGACCATAGAACTTACTCCGGATTCCGTCCGTGGAATAACACATCTCGGAGGAACCATACTCGGGACAACCAATAAAGGAAATCCCTTGCATTATCCAATTGTGAATTCGGATGGATCCATAACCGAAATTGATCGAACTGATGAGATTATTTCCACATTCAAATCTATGGGAATCGATGCACTCATCTCCATTGGAGGAGATGGCTCTATGGAAATAGCACATATACTCGCCGAGAAGGGATTGCAAGTGATTGGTGTTCCAAAAACAATTGACAATGATCTCGAAAAAACAATTGCTACATTTGGTTTTGAAACTGCTGTTGAATTTGCAACAAATTGCATTGATAGATTACATTCCACTGCAGAAGCTCATGAAAGAGTGATGATCGTCGAAGTCATGGGACGATATGCCGGATGGATAGCATTACATTCAGGAATTGCAGGGACAGCTGATTGCATCTTGCTTCCAGAAATTCCCTACGACATCAATTCCATTGTCAATAAAATCCAAGAAAGAGAACAATCCGGTTCCCATTTTTCAATCATTGTCATTGCAGAAGGCGCGCTTCCAAAAGACGGAACCGTTTCTGTGATCGGTCAAACTATTGGTCAAGCAGTACGATTGGGTGGTGCCGGTGAAAAACTCGTTAAAGAAATTGAGCATCATACAGGTAAAGAAACTAGACTTGTTGTACTCGGACATCTACAAAGAGGCGGCATGCCAACTGCGAATGACAGATTGCTTGCTCTTCGATTTGGAGCTTCAGCAGTCAGAGCAATTGCCGATGGTCATTCAGATGTAATGGTTGCACTCGATCCACCATATGTCAATACAGTTCCTCTCAGCGAAGTGACTCGCAGAATGAAACGCGTTCCGATTGATAGTGAAATCATTCAAACCGCAAGAGATATCGGTATAAGTTTCGGTGACTAATCATATGCTTTCCACAAATACAATAGCACTTCTTCCAGACCACATCGCAAATCAAATAGCGGCAGGAGAAGTTGTGCAAAGACCAGAATCAATAATCAAGGAATTGGTTGAAAATGCACTCGATGCTGGTGCTGATTCAATTCTCGTCATTGCTCACAAAGCCGGTAAGCAAGCGATACATGTGATTGACAATGGATCAGGAATGAGTAAAGAAGATCTTTTGCTCAGCATTCAAAGACATGCCACTAGTAAAATCAAAACATCACAAGATCTTGAAAGAATTGCAACGCTTGGGTTCAGAGGTGAAGCACTTGCTTCCATAGCCGCGGTTGCTCATCTTGAAATCAAAACAAAAAGAAGAGATGCAGATCATGGTTGGTCTTTATCAGCTGAACCTTTACGAGAACTTACATTAGAACCTTGTATGACGGAAGTCGGTACGCAAGTCATCGTAAAAAACATGTTTTTCAATGTTCCTGCCAGAAAAAAATTCTTAAAGTCAGACTTAGTTGAATTCAGACATATTTCAGAAACAATGTATCGCTCGGCTCTCGGTCATCCGGAATGCAGATTCGCATTCTATGATGGTGATTCTCTCGTATTTGATGTACATGTTTCATCATTACAAGAGCGCATAAAAAATCTCTATGGAAAGGAAGTGTCTGAGGGACTATTGCCAATTCAACATGAATCCCCTGAGGTATTCGTAAGTGGATTTGCCGGACTTCCCCATTTGGCAAGGCAATCAAGAGCTGGTCAACACTTTTTCATGAATCAAAGACCTATCATCAGTCGTTCATTGGCTCATGCTGTATTTCAGCCATATGAACATCTGATTGAAAAAAACATGCATCCTTTTTTTGTGGTAAATCTTACCATCGATCCGACAAAAGTCGATGTGAATGTCCATCCACAAAAACATGAAGTCAAATTCGAATATGAAAGAGGTATTTATAATGCCATACATCATGCCATTGGCAATGCACTTTCAAACGCGCATATCATACCTGAGATGCAATTCAGAGAACAAATTGCAAGTCAGCCATTTGAGAGATTGAGTATTTCAACTCACAAAGACACAATAAGTTCAGGAAGTTCAGGCGCATCATATGTAAATCGTATGACCGGAGAGATTGTACATTCAAATAGTAGAAATTCAGATACAAAAGAAATCACTGCCCGTCATAGAACAGCATTCGAGCATTTGTTTGGAGCCGAGCAGGAATTACTTGCTCCACAAACAGAACATATTCCGATCTCACAAAAAGAATTCGGTTCAATGTGGCAATTGCATGCAAAATATATCTTCATTCAAAACTCAGATGGAGTAATGATTGTTGATCAACATGCCGCACATGAGAGAATCATCTATGAAAAATCTCTAAGAGCATTGAATGTGCAAGCTTTGCAAGGTCAAACCCTATTATTCCCAATCTTGGTCAATCTCTTGCCGGAAGACTTCCTTATTTTCACGCATTTGCAAGGAGATCTAGAAAAATTAGGATTCAGATTCTCCCAAGAAGGCAAGGAAATCAGCGTTATATCTGTTCCTTTCGACATCATTGCTGGAACTGAGCACTTGGCATTGCAAGAAATCATCACCCAATACAGAGAATATGAAGAAATCAGACCACATGGAAGCAGAGATAATATTGCGGCAACGATGGGATGTAGAGCCGCAATCAAAGCAGGTCATGTATTGTCAGAAAGCGAAATGAAATCTCTAATTCAAGATCTCTTTGCTTGCGAAATGCCCGGAGTTTGTCCACATGGCAGACCAATCATTCTCGAAATGCAATTACGAGAGTTCGATAGACGCTTTGGGCGTACATCCTAAAAAACACCATATTTGTCCTTTTTTTACACCAAAAGCAATGAAGTGGCAATGTTAATCGTCACCCACTCATTCTTTTTGTCAGAATTTTACAAAGCGATGCTTAAAACCATCGGAGCCGAGATTATAATGAATCAAATGCACCAATCTTCAGAAGACAATACATCCGACAAGAAAACTAAAGGTTTCCCAAAGAAGGACAGTAAACATTCAGGTCCAAAACCAAATTTTCGTAATGGAAATAACAATATGCGCGGCGGGCAAGGTCCTGGTGAATCACCAACTGGTAAAATAATGCGCTCCATTCTCATTTGGGGAGCGATGTTTACAGGCATTGTGATCGTCTATATGCTCATGCATGCAAATCAGAAGAAAGAATGGGATATTGCCTACACCCAGTACAAAGATTATCTGACAAATAATAAGATCGCCTCTGCAACCATCGAAAAATCACAATTCAATCGATATGTGTTTCGAGGAACATTGAAAGAACAAGTTTCAATTACCGGTGAAGCAGGCAAAATTGTGTATATCCAACACTTCAAAACAGAACTTGGATTCCTTGATAGCGCAATGGAAAAAGAATGGTCTGATCGAGGAATTTATTGGGTATACAAAGAGGGTGATAGTCCATGGTGGGGCATGTTGATATCCTTTCTCCCATGGATTGCTTTAATCGTGGTGTATATGTTTGTCATGCGACGCATGCAAGGCGGTGGTGGACCAAAAGGAATTTTCTCTTTTGGTAAAGCGAGAGTAAAAATGCTCAATGAAAATCAAGCGAATCGTGTGATGTTTACTGATGTTGCAGGTTGCGATGAAGCAAAATATGAACTTCAAGAAGTTGTTGAATTTTTAAAAGACCCAAGTAAATTTCAAATACTTGGTGGAAAAATTCCAAGAGGCGTTCTTTTGCTCGGCCCTCCGGGTACCGGAAAAACTCTTCTTGCAAGAGCAGTTTCAGGCGAAGCAAATGTACCTTTCTTCTCTATTTCCGGAGCTGATTTCGTCGAGATGTTTGTTGGAGTTGGTGCAAGTCGTGTGAGAGATCTTTTTGATCAAGCAAAGAAAAGCGCGCCATGTCTTGTATTCATCGATGAAATTGATGCAGTCGGAAGGCAACGCGGAGCCGGGCTTGGTGGTGGTCATGATGAAAGAGAGCAAACGCTCAATCAATTACTTGTTGAAATGGATGGTTTCGAGCAAAATAGCGGAATCATCATCATAGCAGCTACAAATCGTCCGGATGTATTGGATGCAGCACTTCTAAGACCAGGTCGATTTGACAGACAAGTCGTTGTTGATAGACCAGATGTGAAAGGTCGCGAAGAAATTCTTAAAATTCACATGAAGAAAGTACCGACTCATGCAGATGTAAATCCCGAAATCATTGCCAAAGGCACTCCCGGAATGTCTGGTGCCGATCTTGCCAATCTCGTGAATGAGGCAGCCCTCTTCGCGGCTCGAAAAAACAAAACTTCCGTCTCAATGGAAGATTTTGAAAGTGCAAAAGACAAAATCATCATGGGTGTTGAACGCAAAAGCATGGTGATATCCGA